>CAYWNR010000404.1:0-3775 GCA_964459705.1 uncultured Gemmatimonadaceae bacterium
CTCGAGAAGCAGCGGCTTCAACGTCTTGCCTCTACCGTGCGGCTTGACCAATTGGTCCGTCATGGTGTCCTCTGCCCGGGTTGCGGGTGTCACGCGTGAATAGCCACCCCCGCCGGCTCGCTGGCCGCGGGGTCTGAGTCCAAGGACGGCGGCGCAGCGTCCACGAGCGGTTCGGGAACCGGCTCCGGGAGCGCCGTGGCCCGACCGGATGCGACGATCTGGATCGGGCGGTGTCGTGCCGTGTGCTCCGCGTAGACCATGGCCACCGTGCGGTACAGGAGGTGGGCGAACTTGGAATACGGGAGGTAGACGAGGAGTTGGAAGACGACGACGAGGTGCACGAAGTACACCCCGTAGGCGACCGTCACCAGTGATGAGTCGGGCGCGACGGTGAACCGGAAGATCTCGGTCGCGAAGCCCGTGACGCCCACGCCGAGCAGCAGCCACACGAAGACCAGGTCGAACGCGGTGTTGACCACGGCCCCTGGTCGATCGGTTCGCCGGTTGGTGAGCGCCTTCACGCACCCGAAGACCAAGGCCACGCCGCCGACGTTCGCGAGCATCTTCATCGGGTGGAGCAGGCCGAACGGGTACTGGGAGGCGATGCCGAACACGTACGGGTTGACGTAGAGATCGATCACGGCCCAGACGGTGACCACGTAGAGCGCCGCGAATCCGTAGAACGCGGCGAGGTGGGCCAGCCGCCGCGGCGCCTGCGCCCCGCATTTGGCGAATCGGTCGTGCTTCACGATCGACACCAGCGTCCGCACCACGCTCGGCAAGATCCCCACCGCGGTCGCGTAGGTGCCGGCGGCCGTGTCGGCGGCCTTCATCGCCCGCCACAGCCGCACCATCCCCACCACCGCCGCGACGCAAGCGAGTCCGGTGAACAGCGCGTAGAAGCTGATCAACAGCCAGTGCGGGAAGAACTCCGCGTAGAACCCGTGCTCGGGTCCAAACGGCAGAACGCGCTCCAATGGGTCCCGCGCCACGAGCGCCAGCCCGAGCAGCACCACTGGGATCAGCAGCACCAGCGGGAGCGTCTTGGCCTCGTTCGCCCAGGTCGCGAGGAAGCGTGGGACGGCATAGTGGCGGACGGCCTGGTGACGGACCGCCGCCAGCACATCCCCCGGTCGCGCGCCCCGTGGGCAGCGCTTGGAGCAGTCGTTGCACTGATGGCAGAGCCAGACGTCCGGGTCGGCCACGAGCCGGTCCTTCAAGCCCCACTGCGCCCAGATCATCTCTTTCCGCGGGAAGGGCTGCCGGCCATCGGACAACTCGCAGACCACCGAGCAGGTGGCGCACTGGAAGCACCGTTTGAGGTCTCCGCCACCGGAGGCCATGACGGCCTCGACGAAGCGCCGGTCGGGCTTCACGAGATAGGTGTCAGCCGCGGTTGCCATGCGCCTAAAACCCCTTGAACGGGTTCATGCCGATTTCGGTGATCTGCTCGGCGAACTCGTTGATGATCTCCGGAAGCCGCTCGAACTCCGCGATGGACAGCTGCACCAGCCGCACGCGTTCTTCCTCGAGCGCGAGCTGCTTGAGCTTCTCGCGGATGTTGCTGCTCCGGGTCTCCATCAGCTCGCTGCCACGGATGAAGTGGCACTGGTAGTCGTCACCCGACTTGCAGCCGATGAGGAGGATCCCGTCGTATCCGCGCGACAGCGCATCGGCAATCCACACGACGTTCACCGAGCCCAGGCAGCGGACCGGCACGAACCGGATGTTCGCGGCGTGGCGGATGCGACGCAGGCCGGCGGTGTCGAGCGCCGGATAGGCGTCGTTCTCGCACAGGAAGCCGAGCAGCCGGGGCTTTTCCTCGAACTCGTCGGGGATGGGCACCGCCTTGATCATCGACGAGACGATGTCGACCGAGTAATCCTTGAACGAGATGATCCGCTCCGGACAGGCCCCCATGCAGATGCCGCAACGCCGGCAGCGAATCGAATTGGGTTGCGGCGTGCCTTTGGCGTCCTCGTTCAGGGTGCCGAAGGGGCATTCCTCGGTGCAGCGTTTGCACTGCGTGCAGCGCTGGAGGAAGAAGTCCGGATACGACATGTCTCCCCAGCGCGGGTGCACGGCCATACCGTGGGTGGCCAGGCGCACGGACTGGATCGCTTTCAACGCCGCGCCGGAGCCATCTTCCCGCGAGACCTGGGAGTCGTTCGGAGCGCGCACGCAGCCAGCGGCGTAAATACCGGTGCGGCGCGTCTCGTATGGGAAGCAGATGAAGTGGGAGTCCGGGAAATCGTGGCGCAGCATCGGCAGATCCGGCCCCTGGCGGTACGCCAAGTTCAGGATCGCGGCGCCCTCGAGGTGCCCGAGCGCGGCCACCGTTTCGTTGGCGCTGTCGAGCTGCGCGCCGGCCTCGCCCTTCTCGACGACCGCTTTGGCGTCCTGATACTTGCGGATCGCTTCGCCGTCCGCCGCGACCGGGACCATCCCGGTGGCCAGCACGACGAGATCGGCCTCGATGGCGATCAGTTTCCCGAGGAGTGTGTTCTGCGCGGCCACGGCGAGGTCGTGATCGCCGGTTTCGTCCACGCCGACCACGTCGGCCTTGGTGAAGAAGATGCCCGCGTCTTCCTGGGCCTTCCGGTAGAAGTCTTCGTACTGGCCTGGCGTCCGGATGTCCTTATAAAGGACATAGGCTTCGGTGGCGGCGTCGAGCTCCCGGGCGACGAGGGCCTGCTTGATGGTCACTCGGCAACACACCGCCGAGCAGTAGGGCAGATGGTCCTTGTCGCGCGAGCCGGCGCATTGGATGAACGCAATGCGATGGGCCGGCTTGCCGTCACTCGGACGCGTGATCCGGCCGGCAGCGATCATCTCTTCCATCTGGACGTTCGTGATCACGTTGGGGCAGCGCCCGTAGCCCAGGTGGCCGAGCCGGTTGGCGTCGTAGGGCTTCCAGCCGGTGGCCTGCACGATCGCGCCCACGCGGACGGTCGCGCCGGTGCCGTTGGTTCGGACGGAAACGTCGAACTGGCCCGGCTGGCCGGTGATGCGCTCGATGGCGGCCCCGGTGTACAGCGTGATCTTGTCGTTTCCCTCGACGGCCGCGACCTGGGCGCGAATATCGGATGGCGCCGGGTCCCGATAAGGCGACTGGTGGGGGATCTGGCGTGTGAACTTGGCCATCCAGCCACCGAGCTGCGGTGCCTTCTCGACCAGCACGACCGAATGGCCGGCGGCCGCGGCGTCGAGCGCGGCGCTCATGCCGGTGACGCCGCCGCCGACGACGAGGATCGTCTGATCGATCGATTCCTGGAACGGCTCCGGTAGTTCCGCCTTCTGCGCCCGAACGATCCCCATCCGGAGATAGTCTTCGGCGAGCGATTGGGTCTCCTCGTCGTTGGGCTCGTGGCTCCAGACGACGTGCTCGCGCAGGTTGACCCGCTCGGTCCGGCATCCGTCGAACGTGAACGCGTCTGCCATGAACCGCGGGGAGCAGGCGGCCACCACCGGGGCGGTCACGCCGTTGAGTACGTCCTGACGGATCAACTCACGACCTTCAGCGCCGCACAGACAGGCGTGGTCGCGACACTCGAGGGAATACTCCTCCGTCGCCACCTTGCGCAGTCCTTCGACGTCGACCGAGGCGCCAATATCGCAGCCCCGGCACAGGTAGACGGCTACTTTGGTCTCCACGGCACTACTCCGCGCAAAACTGCAAAGCCTTCATGACGGCCCCGGTCGCGTCGCGCACGCATGTCGACACGTCGGTCGGACGTGCGGCGCAGCCCGCCACCAAGACACCGGCCCGTGATTG
>CAYWNR010000405.1:0-3769 GCA_964459705.1 uncultured Gemmatimonadaceae bacterium
GAGATCTCGCTCGTGTGGGCGAGGGTCCAGGCGTAACTCACGTGCGAGAGTTGCTCCTGGACCGGATCCTCGTAGCGGCAGCCGCAGTGCTCGTAGCCGCTGGCGACCGTGGAGTCGTAGTTCCCCGCCACGCCCGGAATGCCCCGCTCCGCCAGGAGCGTGACGACCTCGTTCGGCCACGGCGCGTACCCCACCAGGTCCCCGAGGTGGTAGACCGGCGCGCCCGGCGCTCGGCGCTCGAGGTCGGCAAGCACCGCCTCGAGCGCCGGCAGATTGGCGTGCACGTCCGACAGGAGAACCAGGCGCACTACGACGGCTTTCGCGCCCGCACGAAGGCACTGAAGATCTTGCCGTCGATTTGCGGGGCAAGTGCGTCCGCGTCGAGTCCCGCCTCCGCGAGGAACGCGCGGGCGTCCGCTGCCCGATAGACGCGCGTCGGCTCGATGGACACGGCGTCGAACCCGGCTTCCGCCAGGCCCGCCAGATACTCGTCCTCTTCAAGGGCGCCCGCCACACAGCCAATCCACAGCTCGACGTTCCGCCGCACCTCGGCGGGCATTGCACCCTTCACCACGATGTCGGAGACGGCAAACCGGCCTCCCGGCTTCAGCACGCGAAACGCTTCTCGCAGGACGCGCTTCTTGTCGGCCGCGAGGTTGATGACGCAATTGGAGATGATCACGTCCACCGAGTTCTCAGGGAGCGGGATGTTCTCGATATCCCCCTTCAGGAACTCGACGTTTCGGGCACCGGCCTTGCGTTGATTCTCGCGGGCCAGCGCGAGCATCTCGTCGGTCATGTCGAGTCCGTAGACCTTGCCCGTCGGCCCGACGCGCCGAGAAGACACGAGGACATCGATCCCACCGCCGGACCCGAGATCGAGTACCACCTCGCCCGGCTGTAGCTCTGCCAGCGCCGTGGGGTTGCCGCATCCCAGGGACGCCAGCACGGCCGCTTCCGGAATGCCGGCCAACTCGTTCGACTCGTAGAGCTCGCTGGAGATGGGATCGGCACTGCCGCCGCCGCACCCACATCCGCATCCGCTCGCGACGACGTTGAGCGCTCGCTTGCCGTACTGCTCGCGCACCGTCGCTTTGATCGTGTCAGCTGTATTGGTCATGCTGTGATTCTCCCAAGTGTGTACTCCCGCTTTCTCCCGCTCCTCCCGTCCATCCGCTCACCCACACGAACACCCAGGCGCCCCCCGCTTCGCCGCCTCGTCATACGTTTCCAGCGTGTCACTCAGGGTGCACACACAAGCCTCGAGCCGTTCGCGATTCAGGGCGTAGTAGTTCCACCGCCCTTCCTTGCGGCCGGTGATGAAGTCGGCTTCGCGCAGGATCTTGAGGTGGTGCGACAGCAGCGGCTGGGCAATGTCGATGGCCGCCGTCAGCTCGCAGACGCAGCGCTCCCCATTTGCCACCAACTCCAGGATCCGGAGCCTTGTGGGATCCGCCAGCGCCCGGAATCTGTCGGCGCTCGTTGCGATGTCCAGTTTAGTATGCACGCCGGCAATATATCAATGATCATTGATATGTCAACGGCGCCGTTAGGCGGTCAGGCGGCTGGCCGGATGGTCAGCCGCGGCTGGCCGGATGGTCAGCCACGGTTCATCCCGCTCGTCCCGTCCATCCGCCCTACGGCTCGATCCGCGGTCCCGCGATCCCTCCCTCGGCGGTGGAATGGACCCCCTAGGTCTTGGCGCCTCGAGGCGTGGATCCCCCACATCCTGCAACCATTCGGCGGTTTGGGACGTCTTGGAGAATGGAGCGCGACGCCCGCGCACAGACTCCCGGATCGCTCACGTCAAGTCACGAGACCGATGCCTCTGACGCCCAATCCACGATTTCCGCTCCCGCTCATCCCCATTCTCCTCGCGGCCGCGGCCTGCGGCGGTGACACGGCCGGAACGGCCGCGCGCTGGGAAGCAGCGGTGGATACACTGGGCGACACGATTCGCGTGCACACGGTGTCGGGCAGCGTGTGGGGCGACACCGCCACCCTCGAGCCCGAGCTCTCCATCGGCGTGTTCGAGGGCGCCGAGGAGGAGATGTTCGGCGACGTGCGGGGCATTGCGGTCAACCCAGCCGGTGAGCTCTACGTGCTGGATGCCCAGGTGACCGCCGTGCGGCGGTTCGGGCCGGACGGCACCTACCTGGGCTCCTTGGGCCGCAAGGGCGGTGGACCGGGCGAGCTGCGGCAGCCCGAGGCGATGGCGCTCCTGCCCGACGGCCGGCTCCTCGTGCGCGATCCCGGCAACGGACGGATCAACGTCTGGGATTCCGCCGGCCAGAGTCTGCCGAGTTGGCGGCTGCCGAGCGGCGGGAATCTCCACACGAGCACACCCGTCTTCGTGGACCCGGCCGACAACGGCTACACGCCATTGCTCTTGAGGGCGGACGCGGACGTCACGGAATGGCGCTGGGGACTCGCCCACTTCGACTCGCACGGCACGTTGATCGACACAGTGCCGGTCCCAAATTGGGACTTCGATCCGCCCACGGTCATCGCGCGCAAAGAAGGAAGCACGAGCTCGAGCAACGTGCCCTTCAGCCCAAGAGTCTCATGGACGTTCAGTTCACTCGGCTACTTCGTGGGCGGCCTGAGCACGGACTACCGGATCGACCTCTTCCGCCACGACCAACCGATGCTGCGGATCGAGCGTGACTGGACCCCGGTGCCCGTGCTCGGCGCGGAGAAGTCCGAGCAGGAGCACCGCATTACCGAGAACTTCAAACAGAACTTCGGCAGCTGGCACTGGAACGGCCCGGCCATCCCCGACACGAAGCCCCCGTTCCGGGACGTGCTCGTCGGGAGCGACGGCCGCTTGTGGGTCATGCTCTCCCAACCCGGCTACGAATACCGCACCGAGGCCGAAGCGGTGGAAGAGGAGAAGCGCACCGGTCGTCCCCAACTCCGCTATCGCGAGCACGGCGCGTTCGACGTCTTCGAGCCCGACGGGCGCTACCTGGGCATGGTGGGCGTCCCTGACGATTTCCGCACCGCCCCCCAGCCGGTCCTGCGTGGGGACTACGTATGGGCGGTGACGCGCGACGACCTGGATGTGCAGCGGGTGGTGCGGTACCGGATCGTGCACGGGGATCGGCTCTACACGAGAAGCGAGTAGCTGGGCTGGGGCAGTGAGGGCAGTAAGGGCATTCATACCGCGTACTGTGAGTCCCCTCGATCATCCCGTCTATCCAACCCTAAACAACTCCACCCCCCGCTCGTACCGCCGCTCGATCCGGCGTCGTAGCGCCACGTGCTCCCGGCTGGAGAGCGATGGGTCCTTCGCGAGCAGGGCGCGGGCCTCCTGTTGGGCGACGCGGACCAGGTCACCGTCGCGCTCGAAATCCGTGTAGCGGAGCGTGAGCCCGCCCGACTGACGCGAGCCGGCCAGCTCGCCCATCCCGCGCTCCTTGAGATCCAGCTCGGCGATCACGAACCCGTCGTTCGTGCGGGCAAACTCCTTGAGCCGTTCCGCCGCGCGTGGGTTGTCCGTCAGCAACACGCAATGACTCTCCTCCGCGCCACGTCCCACCCGGCCCCGAAGCTGATGGAGCTGCGCCAGGCCGAAGCGATCCGGATGCTCGATTACCATGATCGACGCGTTCGGCACGTCGATGCCCACCTCGATCACCGTGGTCGCCACGAGCACCTGGATGTCGCCATCCCGGAATTGGCGCATCACGCGGTCGCGCTCGTCGCCCTTCAGGCGACCGTGCACCAGGCCGACGGTGGCCGGCGCGAGCGTCTTCTTCAGCTCCTC
>CAYWNR010000406.1:0-3765 GCA_964459705.1 uncultured Gemmatimonadaceae bacterium
GCCGAACCAGCGCATGAAGTCCGCGCCGGCCAGGTAGGGGAACAACAGCTCCTCCCGCACCACCAAGGGCGCAGAGGCGAACAGCGGCATCCGTTCCTGCTCCTTGCGGACGCTCGCGCGCACGTCCCCCCAGAAGTCTCCGAGCTGGCGCAGCCGCTCGTCGTCGAGCATGGCCGTCAGCGAGGCGAGCGTTGCCTGCCCCTCGAGGACCGCCTGGGCCGCCAGCTGACGGTCGTTCTCCCCCCGCATGCTGAGGAGCGAATCGAGGTTCATGTATTGGCCCTGCAGCGCGTGCACGAGCTCGTGCGCGAGCACGACCCGGATCTGCGCCGGGTCGGTGCCTGCGACGACGTAGAGGGTGAGCGAATCCGGGTCGTAGTAGCCGACGACTTGTTCCTCGAGCACCGCGAGCAGCAGAGCCCGCAAGTCGAGCGTGTCGGGAATGAGACCGGTGAGTCGGTAGGCGGTGGCGATATCCGCCAGGCGCGCCGGGGGGTACTCCTGATCGAGCTGCGCCCGCAAATAGCGCTCGACCGCCGCGTGGTCGCGGACCGCGAACTTCGGCGGGGTGCGAAACCGGAGCCCCACGGTCTGCTCGACCCGCGGGATGACGTCGTCGGCGAGCCGACGGACCTCCTGTGCGGTATCGGGGGTGCGCGGCCGGCAGGCGGCAAGCGCGGCGAGGGCGACGATCAACCAGCGGTGCATTCCCGAAACTAGGCGGGAGCACGGGCTCGAGGGAGCCTCGGATGCGGGCAGCGCCGGGAGAAGGCGGGATGGAGCGGGATGGGGGCTCACACGATATCCCGCCCATCCCGCGTATCCCGCTACTCCCTCTTCAGTCCGTCTTCCGGATCCGAATGGACCCGTTCACGGTCCCGATCTCCAGGTCGCGGCCGCCGTCACCGATCGTTCCGTGCAGCGACCGGCGCGCGAAGCGGCCGCGCACCGTGATCGGGAAGTCGGTCTCGATCGAGCCGTGGACGGTCGAAGCATCCACCCGCGCGCTCAGTCCGTCGGGCACTTCGAGGGTCACGCTCCCGTTCACCGTCTTGAACGCCGCTCGTCCCTCCCAATCCGCTCTGCCGAGCGATGCGGTGATGGACCCGTTCACCGTGTGGGCCTCCGCCGTCCCGCGCGTGGACAGGTCCACGTCTCCATTGACGGTGCTCGCCCCAACGTCGCCGCTCACGTCCATGACGGTAACATCGCCATTCACGGTATGTGCCTCGAGATTGACACCGTCGGGCAGGCGAACGGTCCAGGTGACCGAGACGTCGTTGTTCTGGGTGTTATTGCGTCCGCCGCCGGGCCGGCACTCGTTCTCGCGCCCGTTGCGCGACGGATAGACGGCGCAGATCGTGACGCCGCCGTCATGCGGCACGACCTCGATTTGGACGTCCGCCGGGTCGCTACGACGGCCGTGCTTCCGCGCGTCTACCTGAATTTCCGAGCCGGTGGCTCGCTCCGCGCGGATATCGCCCGACACGCCGCGAATCTCGAGCGTCTGACCGGACGAGAGTTTGCCGGTCCAGTGAAACTCCTCGTCTTGCGCCGCCGCCGGCCTCGCCAGGGTAGCGACGCCAACGGCCGTCACGGCGAGAATAGCTACCAATCGCATGCCAACCTCCCTGGGTTCACCGGCGCTGGAGCCGAATAGCGCCGTCAAAGGACTCGAGCTCAATGCGCGCCGATCCACTGCCAACGACGAAGTTCTGCCGGCGCCCGCGTCGGACCGACGACAGTGTCAGGCCGAACTCCGGCGCCGCTTCCAGACTGCCCTCGAACGTCGAGACGGACACCGTCGCGTTGAGGGGCGTCGCGACCGCGAGGGTCACGTCACCCTCGTGCGTGGTGAGGCGATAGACGCCCGCGTCTTGCACCGTGCCGCGGTACACGATATCCCCCTCCACCGTACTGACGTCCACGTGGCCGCTCTCGACCCCATCCAACGTGACGTCGCCCTCGATGGTTTCGACCGTCATGCTCCCGCGTGCACCGCCGATCGTGACGCCCCCTTCGACCCCGGTGACGTCAATCCTCCCCCGTCCACCGTTCAGCCGGATGT
The DNA here is from genome assembly GCA_964459705.1 of uncultured Gemmatimonadaceae bacterium. Lineage (GTDB taxonomy): Bacteria > Gemmatimonadota > Gemmatimonadetes > Gemmatimonadales > GWC2-71-9 > JAOTWJ01. The sequence goes on from CAYWNR010000406.1 coordinate 2,069, forward strand.
CCCCTTCCACCGAGTTGAGGGACACGGCGGCGCCGGCGTCTCGCACCGTGATGTCACCGTCCACAGTCACGACCCGGAGATCACCGCCCACTGACTCGACCACGACATCGGTCTCCGTTCCCTCGATGTCCGCGGCCATGGTGCGCGGAATCATGAGGTCATAGTCGATGGCTCCGGCCCTCCCGCGCGCGCGCTCCGCCTGTATCCGGACGAGACCACCGCGCACCTCGATGACGACACGGTCACGGCTGCCGTGATCCGCCTTGATGCGAACCTCGGAGCGATCCCAGGTGTCGATCCGGACGGTGCCGGCGAAGTTGTGGACCTCGAGCCGCGCGCCGGCGGGCACGGCAACGGTCGTATCGGTTCGCTGTTGGAGCCCGACCACGGTGGCCAGGACCAGCGGGATTGCCGCAAGCATTGGTTCCTCCTCCCCTACGACGCCGACACCAGAGCCGCGGCTCGGCGCATGACCGTCAGTTTCCGACGCATCGTTTCCGCGAGATGCTCATTCAAGTAGGGATCATTCGGGTCGGTTGCGAGCGCCGCCCGCGCGCGCGCGATGGCCCGGTCGATGGTCGCGAGACTCTCGTCCAGCACGCGGACGGTCGAGGTATCCAGCGCGTCCCGATGCCGCGCCAGCACCGTCTCCAGCTCGCGGACGGCATCGTTGTACGCCACGTTCATCGCGAAGGCGGCCGGGGTGGCCGGCGCGGCCGTCAGCACAGCCGGTGAGGCGGCGGGCGCGCCCCGCCCCGTTCGGGTCAGCATGACCGTCCCCGCGGCCCCCGCCATAATCAGCAACACAGCGGCGGCCGCGAGCTGCGGCAGCGTGAACGTCCACCGGCGACGCAGCGGGAGCACGCGGGAGTCCGGCACCCCAATTCGCGCGGCAATCCCCGGCCAGAGGTCGCGAGCCGGCTGCCGCTCGGGCAGGTCGGCCGCGATGTCGCGGACGCGGATCAGCTCGTCCGCGATTCGCCGGCACTCCGCGCAGGTCTCGACGTGCGCCTCGCATCGGGCGCGCTCGTCATCGGGCATCTCGCCGTCGACGAACTCGGAGAGTCGCGCGGTCCACGCATCATGATTCGCCATCGTCACATTCCGTCCTTCGCTCTTGGCTCCAAGTGTCCCCGGAGCAGCATGCGCGCCCGGTGCAGCTGCGCCTTCGACGTTCCCACCGCGATCCCCATGGCGTCCGCAACTTCCTCGTGCCGGTACCCTTCGACGTCGTGGAGCACGAAGACCTGCCTCGCTCCTTCCGGAAGCCGGCTGACGGCCGTTTCGAGATCCATCACCAGCTCCGGCCTCGGTGCGCCGGATGATCGGTGTTCCAGGATCCCGTCGTCCTCATCGAGCCTTTCGCGCTCCCGACGCAACTTCGCCCGCCGCGAGAGGAGCAGGTTCACGGCCACCCGATGGAGCCAGGTGGCGAAGGCCGCCTCCCCCCGAAAGCTCCCCAGCTTCTCCCAGGCATGGACGAACACGTCCTGGGTGAGCTCGTCCGCCCGGTCGGGGCCCGCCATCCGCCACACCAGTGCGTGCACGCGCCCAAGGTTGGCCCGGTACAGTCGCTCGAACGCCTGGTGATCCCCGCTCTGTGCGAGGGCGACGTCGGCCGCGTCAGCGGGCACCGGCCGGACCGATCGGTTCACGACAGGGGTCGACTCGTCCATGCACCAGATTGGACGACCCGG
>CAYWNR010000407.1:0-2036 GCA_964459705.1 uncultured Gemmatimonadaceae bacterium
AGCCGGGACAAGTCGCCGCGCCCCTGCAAGACGAACGCGCGCATCGTCAGCGCTTTGGGGGCAGACGCAGCGCCGGGCCGGACATCTGCTCGTCGCCCTCGCGAGGGAGATCCACGGGAGCGGTCCCGATACGGAGCACCATGAGACGGCGATCCGACCGTCCGTCCGCTGTCGCCACCGTCACCTCGAGCACCAGTACGTCGCCCGTGCCGGACACGGCGAAGTCGGTCACCGGCAGGTCGGGCGGCGTGAGCGCCTGCGGCGCTCCACCTCCGCCCATCGTGAAGCGCGCGACCGTGGAGACGATCTGGCCCCGATCGGTGCGCTCCTGAACGACGCCGAGATCGCCGTTGGGAAACCACGCCGGCCTGGTCTCCTTGAGCGGGGACACGAGGGCCGGCCGCTGGTTGGAGCCATCGAGATCCATCACGTAGGTCTCGTAGTTCCCGTCCCGCGTGGACGTGAACGCGATGAGCCGACCATCGGGCGAAACGACCGGATCGAGGTTGGCGCCCTGCGCGTCGGTCGTGAGGGCGCGACCATCGGATCCGTCCACCTTGACGCTCCGGATATGCGTGAGCACGTCCGCCGCTTGCACGGCGTAAACGATCCGCTGCCCGTCGGCGGACCACACCGGTGTCAGCTCGGCGAGGTCCGGGCTCGTCGTCAGCCGTCGCGGGTTGTTCCCATCCGCGTCCGCGACGTACAGCTCGTAGTTCCCGTCGCGGTCACTCACGAACGCGATCTGTGAGCCATCCGGCGACCACGCCCCCATCGCGTCATTCGACGGCGCGTTCGTCACCGGGTGCGCCGCGCGCGTCGGGGCAGTGGGATCGAGGGTGAACAGGTCGGCGGATCCCGTACGCGTCGTGGTGAACAGCAAGGGACCCGACACGAAGACCTCGGCGGTATCGGCGCTGCCCCAAGCGGTCGCGCCGATGACCCGGGCATGTCCGTCGTCGACCCCACGCAGGCGGCCGTCCGCATCCACGGCGACCACGTTCGCATTCCCGGTCGTCCACTGCACACCGGAGGCCGGACCGAGCGGGGTGCCATCCGTGGTCGTGAAGCTGGCCGCGAGCGACAGCGAGTCGCCGACGTTCATCCCCACCCGGCCCGGCACGACGCTCACGCCACCGGCGATCACAACGATCTGCCACACGAAGTTGAGGCCCGGCGCGGCCGCTTTGCCGGAGAGCGTGGTCTGTCCGATCTTCCGCCCGGTGAGCTGCCCGGTGTCCATGTCGAACGTGGCTACCGTCGTGTCGGCAACGGTCCACGCGACCGGCGCCTCCGGCACCTCGGTTCCGTCCGCCGCCAGGGACGTCAGCTTGAACGAGCGCGAGCCATTGAGCGGGACCTGAATCGCTCCGCGATCGGTCGGCGGAACGACCACAGCCTCGGCCACGGGGCGATGGACGGTCACCGGCAACTCGCGCACCTGCCCGTAGCCTTCCACCGCGATGGACGAGTGACCCGCCCCGACGCCTTGGGCAATGCCAAGCGGAGTGACCCGCACGACCTGCTCATTGGTCGACCGCCACGTCAGCCCACCGCTCCCCAACGGCCGGTTCCGCTGACTCGGCACGACGACGCGAATCGTGTCCACCGCCCCGGGCGAGAGCCCGAGCACCGGGACGGTAAACGCGAACCGCGCGTCCGCGACCTCCACGATCGCGACCTTGGTCAAACCACCGGCCCCCGCCTGAATCGCTCCCTGTCCGGCGGAGATCCCTACCACCACACCATTCGACGCGTCCACGCTCGCTACTGAGGGGCTGAGCGACGTCCACGTGACCGACGCACTCGCGGCGGGTTCACCGTCGGCGCGCAGGAAGACCGGCATGAGCGTCCGTGTTTCGCCGCGGAGGAGCTGGATCGTGGGAGGATCGATGTTCAGGACCGCTGCGGGCCCGCTGCCCCCACCGCCCCCACCGGTCACCGTCACGTCGATCGTCTCGAGCCCCCCCCCCCCCCCCCCCCACATTCGCCCCGAACCCGGGCCCTACCCAACCACCAGCCCCAAGGACCAAACG
>CAYWNR010000407.1:2046-3760 GCA_964459705.1 uncultured Gemmatimonadaceae bacterium
CACGTCGATCGTCTCGACCCGCCCGCCCGCCCGCACCTCGATGCGCGCGCTCCCGGGACCGACGCCAACGACGTCCGCGAAGTCCGACTCGTCTTCCGTCACTTCCACGGTTGCCACCGCGCGGTCGGTGGACGACCAGCGGAACCGCGTGCTCACGGGTGAGCCCGCGCTGGTGTACGCCGTGGCGAAGACGGTCTGCCGGGCGCCTGGCGTGAGGGCGAGTGCCTTGTGGGACAGCTGGATCGAGGCCACTTGCTGGGCCGCCGCGGGCCCGGCGGCGACCAGAGAAGCGAGCAGCAGGAAGCGCGTCCCGATCATGGCTCCGCTCGGCGAGAAAACTCGTAAGTTTAAATCAGACCACAAGATACGCCGTCAACCTAGCGTTTCCTCTCTAGAGCGTCAAGCACGCGAAGGCCTATTCCTTAGTGCTCTCGACCCGGGGTGCACTTGCGGACGCCCAGCGACGCGCCAAACTATGTTCCGGTAGTGCAGGTACTGACGCGGATTCGGGAGGAGACTTATGGACGCCAGCGATTTCACCTACGACGGGATCGGTGGCCCGGGAATGTGGGATCCGATGCCCATTCCGGCACCGGTCAAACCCGAGCCGACCGAACCCATTTGGTCCTCGACGCCGCCGTCGACTCCGCCCGCGGCTCCCGCTGAGCCACCGACCCCGAAGCCGGCTCGGCGAGCTGCACCGGCCCGCAAACCGGCGGCCAAGGCCGCCAAGAAGCCGGTGGCGAAGACAGCGGCCCGAAAGCCGGTGAAGAAGGCGACGCGGAAGCCGGTGAAGAAAGCGGCGCCGAAGAAACGCACCGCGGCCAGAGGCCGACCGGCAAAGAAGGCGGCACGCCGGCGCTAGCCGCGCTTGGTAACGCGCGTTATCGTGGGGGCGGCCGCCCGGGGGGGCGGCCGCCCCTTCGTTCCCCCACGCGGGTCGTGGATGATGCGCCGACGAAACCTCCTCTTGCTCTTTCTGCCGGTGCTGGCCGCGTGCCCGAGGCCTGGCTCCGGGAAGACTGCGTGGACCGGTGCTACGCTGATTACGGAAACCGGTCCGGTGATTCCCGACGGTGTCGTGATCGTCGCGGATGGCCGCATCGAGGCCATCGGCTCGGCGGAGGAGGTCGCCATCCCGCGTGGCGCCGAGGTGATCGATGCGAGCGGGCGGTGGATCATCCCCGGCCTCGTCGACAGCCACGTCCACGCCGAGCGGTGGACCCTGCGCGGTTACCTGGCCTACGGCGTCACGAGCGCCCGCGACATGGGCGGGATTCAGGACTCGGTGATCTTCCTGCGCGACGACGTGGCCTCGGGCACGGTGGATGGGCCGCGCCTGTTCATCGCCGGCGCCATGATCGACGGCGTGCCGGCGGTGTGGCCGGGCGCGACGGCCGTGCGGACACCGAACGATGCGCGGCGCGCCGTGGGAAATCGAGTGCTGATCGGGGCGTCGCACGTCAACATCTACACGAAAATCGATCGGCGGCTGCTCGCGCCGTTGATGGACGAAGCCAAGGCGCTCGAGATGCCGGTCGCGGCACACCTGGGAATGGTGGACGCGGTGACCGCCGCGCGCCTCGGCGTGCGCTCTCTGGAACAGATGAGCGGCGTCGTCCAGGCGACCGTATCGAATCCCGCGGCGCTGTACGCCGCGCACCGTGATTTCTTCCGTGGCTGGAACGCGGAGGAGCGTGGTTGGGCACAGTTG
>CAYWNR010000408.1:0-3732 GCA_964459705.1 uncultured Gemmatimonadaceae bacterium
CTCGTTGTGTTTGCGCTCATGACAGACCAGGTCGTGCAAGGTGAACCCGTCGTGACACGTGACGTAGTTCACGCTGGCATTGGGATTCCGGCCGCCCACCTGATAGAGATCGCTGCTCCCGGACAACCGGTACGCCAGCTCGGGCACCTGACCCGCCGCGCCCTGCCAGAAGCGCCGCACGGTGTCGCGGTACTTCCCGTTCCACTCGGCCCAGCCGATCGGGAACAGGCCCACCTGGTACCCGCCTTCTCCCAAGTCCCACGGCTCAGCGATCAGCTTGATGGCGGACAGCGTGGGATCCTGGCGGATGATGTCGAAGAAGCGGCCGAGCCGGTTCACCTCGTACAGCTCCCGGGCGAGCGCCGGCGCGAGATCGAACCGGAAGCCGTCCACGTGCATCTCGGACACCCAATACCGCAGGCTGTCCATGATCAGCTGCATGGTCCTGGGATGCAGCGCGTTGAGACTGTTGCCGCAACCGCTGAAGTCCACGTAGCGGCGAGGGTCCGCGGGATCGAGCCGATAGTAGGCCGCGTTGTCGATGCCGCGAAAGCTCAGCGTCGGGCCGAGGTGATCGCTCTCGGCGGTGTGGTTGTACACCACGTCGAGCACGACCTCGATGCCGGCGCGATGCAGCCGCTTGACCATCGACTTGAATTCCGCGACCTGCTGTCCGCGCGCGTCGGTGGCGAACCGCGCATCGGGCGCGAAGAACCCGATGGAGTTGTATCCCCAGTAGTTCGTGAGTCCGCGCTGCACCAAATGGCGCTCGGACACACGGTGATGCGTGGGCATCAGCTCGAGGGTGGTGATGCCGAGGCCCTTGAGATGATCGATGATCGGATCGGTCGCGAGTCCAAGGTACGTCCCCCGAAGAGGCTCAGGGACATCGGGATGGCGCATGGTCATCCCGCGCACGTGCGTCTCGTAGATCACCGTCCGGTTCCAGGGTACACGGGGGAGGCGGTCATCGCCCCACTGGAACAGGTTGTCCACCACGACGCACTTGGGCATCGCGCGCGCGCTGTCGTGCGGGTCGGGATGCTCGGCGTCGGGGGCGCCGGCCGGATAGCCGAGCAGCGAGTCGTCCCAGCGAACCGGACCGGTGATGGCGCGGCCGTAGGGATCGAGCAGGAGCTTCGCGGGATTGAACCGGTGCCCCGCCCCGGGCGCATAGGGCCCGTGCACCCGGTACCCGTAGCACTGGCCCGGGCGTACATCGGGCAGGTAGCCGTGCCAGACGCCGTCGGTCCGGTCCGGCAACGCGACACGCTCCCGCTCCGCGCCGTCCTCCGGGTAGTCGAACAGGCAGAGCTCAACGGCCGTGGCGTTCTCCGAGAACAGCGCGAAGTCGGTGCCTTCGCCATCCCAGGTCGCGCCGAGCGGATACGAACGTCCCGGCCAGACCCTCACCACGCGCGCCGCGCCGCGCTCACGACCCGGGCGATGTCCTCGAGGATCCACGAACCCGTCATGACGTCACCGCTCCTTCGCGCAACAGGCTCCGAATGCCGCGGAGGGGGATGCGGATCCACGTGGGCCGGTGGTTCAGCTCGTACGCCAGCTCGTACAACGCCTTCTCGATCAGGTAGCAATCGACCAACAGCCGGACCTCATTGCCGCTGCGCGGCAGGAGCCCGGATGGCTCCACCGTCTCGCGGTAGGTGTCCATGAACGCGCGACTCACCCAATAGCTCCAGAACTCCGCCCACGGCGCGAGCGCCTCCACGTCTTCCGGTCGCACGCGCCCGTCGATCAGCGCCGACGCCGCGGCGTAGTCGAACGAGCGGAGTATCCCCGCGACGTCCACCAGCGGCGAGCGTTTGAGCCGGCGTTGCCCCAGCGACAGGGCCGGCTCCCCCTCGAAATCCAGGATCACGAAGTCCCGACCCGTGTGCAGCACCTGCCCCAGGTGATAGTCGCCGTGACACCGGATGCGCATGCCGCCGAGCGGGCGCTGCGAGACCGCGCGCAGACGGTCGAGCAGCAGGGCGCGCGACGCCAACAGCGACTCGGCGCCTTCACGCAGTTCGGCGGGGAGCGACCGCACTCGCGTGCTCAACAGGGTCAGACTCTGCTCGGCCTTCGTGCGGAGCGACTGATAGAGCGAGCGCTGATAGAGCTGGGTGAACGGCTCCGGGACGAAGGCCGGGTCGTCATCGTCGGAGCCGAGCGCCGCGTGCAGCTCGGCCGTGCGCTGGCCGAGCAGTCGGGCGGATCCAAGGTACATGCCGATCAGCTCGGCCACGCCCTGCGGGTACTCGACGACTTCGTCCGCCACGATCGGGCCCGGCCGCTCCGGGGAGAGCCTGAGCTCGCTGTTGGCGGTGATGACGCGCTCGAAGAAGTGGTCCACGGCATCCACCGTATAGCGCCACGCGTCACCCTCGTTGGGCACGAACGCGTGCGCCACACCAACCGTGAGCGCCTCGCGATCCGGCTGGCGGTATTCCATGGCGCCCACCACCGCGGGCACGTGGCGGAACGAGGTGCGCGTGGTGAGGAACCGGCCCATTTCCAACTCAGGGCTTACGCCCTCGTCCAACCGGCGGAACAGCTTCAGGATGAACCGAGTCCCGTACGCGATGGACGAGTTGCTCTGCTCGACCCCGAGTGGCTGGGGCACGAGCGCCTCGGGCGGCTCGTCCTTGACTGCATCGCGGAGCGCCTTGAGCGCGGTCGTGACGATGGCCCCGTCACGTCCACGGACCTGGCGCCGGCTCGTCAGGCTCCGCAGCAGCCAGCGACCGAAGGCATCGCTCCCGACGGCGTCGTACACCACCCCCGCGTCGCCGTCCTTCGCGCGGATGCGCGCGACGGCCAGTCCGCTCTGAATGCGCTCGTCGGCGGCTCCACCCGCGGCAAACGCGAGCGGCACGAAGTACGTGTCGGGCTCGCCGTCGGTGAAGTTCACGAGCACGAGCGTCAGATACACGGGCTCGCCGTCGGCAACGACCCGAATCGCCTCCGTGATCCGCAGGCCCACGATGTCGCGGGCCTTGGCGCCGAACCAGCGCCGCTGCGGAAGCCAGCGCATCAGCGCCCGCTCCAACCGCTCGGCCGGTGCGCCGTCGAACGCCTGTTCCCACACATCCGCCACCGCGATGGTCGGGAGCCGCGCCCCGGCGGGTACCACCTCCTGATCCTCCGCCCCGCGCTCCAACGCGAGCCAGTAGAACGTGTGCGGCGCGAGTGTGAGCAGATAGGGACCGTCCGTAATCACCGGGAAGCGGGTCTGCCCGAAGACCTCGACCGGCGTGGTCCCCTTGAGCGGTGCGAGGTCCAGCTCGGCACACTGCACGAAGCGCGACAGGTTGGCCACGATGAGGAGCCGCTCCTCCTCCGATTCGCGCAGGAACGCCAGCACCTTGCGGTTCTCGGGCTGGAGGAACTGGATACTGCCCGTGCCGAGCACGGGGAACCGCTTGCGCTGCGCGATCAGGCGCTTCATCCACCAGAGGAATGACTGTGGATTCCGCTGCTGGGTCTCGACGTTGACCGCCTCGTAGTGGTACTCGGGATCCGTGATGACCGGCAGGAACAGGCGCTGCGGATTCGAGCGCGAGAAGCCGGCGTTCCGGTCACCGCTCCACTGCATGGGCGTCCGGACGGAATTCCGGTCGCCCAGATAGATGTTGTCCCCCATCCCGATCTCGTCGCCGTAGTAGATGATCGGCGTGCCGGGCAGCGAGAAGAGCAGACTGTTCATGAGCTCGATCTTCCGGCGGCTGT
>CAYWNR010000409.1:0-3720 GCA_964459705.1 uncultured Gemmatimonadaceae bacterium
ACGGGCGTCTTGCCGGCCTGCAGGGCGCCGAGGCGGTTCATGAAGGCGGCCATCTCGGCGCGGGTCACGTCGCGATCAGGGCAGTAGTTGCCGCCACCACAGCCGCCGGTGACGCCGGCGGCGGCGATGGCCTGGATGTCGTTGTAGAAGGGATTCGAGGTGGGCACGTCGTTGAAGGAGATCACCGCCATGGCGATTGCCGGAGCGGCCGCCAGTGCAATGACGAGCGCCAGGGCGAGCAGGCCGCGTCGCGTCTTGCGTAGTCGGAAGCTCGGAATCATGAGGGTACTCTCCTCTGCGTGGCTGCAAGCTGGTCGCGACGCGCACCGATGGGCAACCTTTGCGTAGAGTACCGCGTGACCCGCTCCCCCGACTAGGTTTCCTCTTCAGCGTGACCCCGCGTCTGGCTAGGTTGGCTCTTCTAGGTACGCCTTCTGGGTCGCTCCGGGCAATCTGATCAAGTCGATGACCGGTCCAGTCCCGTAGGCATTCCCCGTCGCCACTGCAATCACGCCGTTGGATCGAACGGCATAGCGAGCACCTCGGGTGCGGAACGCGCCTTCGCCGTCGGCGTAGGGTCAGCACGGATGCAGGACAGCGGAGAGATCGGCTGCGAAGGCCCAGAGACGCCAGATCGCCCGCTCCGACTCGTCGGTGGTGCCGTCAACCTCTCCGTTCGCTTCTCAATCGTCATTGGCACTTCTCGGGTCGCCCCCCGTCCCCTACGGCCCGAACGCGCGATGCAGGAAGGCGGCCATCTGGCCCCGGGTGACGAGCTGAGTCGGGCAAGTCCGGCTCGTTTGCGTGGGTTTCCGGTCGTTGCAGGGCTCCGGCGCGACTATGGTGAGCCCATCCGGGCGCCATTGCCCTAGGCCGGAGTTGGAGGATCGCATGACCATACCCCGCGACGACCAAGAGCTCGCCCCAAGGCCGCGGAGGCTCAGAGTATGGGGCCTCCGCGGCCTCGTGGCAGTCCTCGCCATCCTCGTTCCCACCACGACGTTTGCCGTCATCAGCCCGTTCAACGACGTCGATGGAACAAATTCGTTCTTCGGGAATATCGTGAACATGTACTACTCCGGGATCTCCGGCGGATGCGGCAGCGGCAACTACTGTCCGAAGGACCCCGTCACACGCGAGCAGATGTCCGCGTTCCTCAATCGCGCCGCACCACGCGCCAGCTCGATCACGTTCAACTTCCCCCTGGGCAGCTCGACACCCGCCACCGGCACGGTGGTCACCTCCGTTTCGGCGACCAGCCTCAAGAACGAGTACCTGTTCGTCTCAACGGCCTTCTACGCACTCGTGCAGTCGACCGCCGGCACCTTCCCTTGCGAGAGCTCCTACCAGATCAAGGTGGACGGTGCCGTGCAAAGCCCCACGTCGATGTATGTCTTCGCCGATTCCCAGCCCACGAATTACTACCTGTCCCAGCTTGCGGGTCAGGTGATGGTGCCCGTGGGGCCCGGATCGCACGCGGTTCAGCTCATATTCGGCGGAATCGACACGGGGGCCTGCACCACGTTTCCCGGTCGAGGATCCCTGACCGCCCAGGTCATCCCGTTCTCCGGTGACCTCGGCAGCGTCAGCGTCCTGTCCCCCGTCTCCCAGGCGCCGACCGCGCCGCAGAGCGCGGCACAGCCCTAGGGAGCCGCTCGCCATCGGTGGACCAGGAGATCACCGCCTCGTGGAGGGGATCCGCGGCTGCGGATCCCCTCCAGTTTCTTGGCGGCTACGGACAGACCCACGACTGCGGCATCCTGGCCATGGCGGCACGGCCCGGCCGATGACCACCACGGCGCCTGCATTTTCGGCGGAGTTTGCTGCTCGGCGCCCGTAGTGGGCCGCGGCGGGGACGTCGATGCTGCCCTGCGCAACCGGCTCGAGCACGAGGATGCGAGCCACCGGCCTCAGTCCATCCGTCTTCGTGCGCGCGCACGAAATGACTCTGCCCGCTACCGCCCGGATTGCGCGAGCTTCCAGCACCGCTGGCCCCACAGTCCGGCACCAGCGCGGCCACGCCGCAGCGTCGGAGCCTTCGTACCCACGAGGTGGTCCCGGGGGAGTCGTCACGACGGTGGATGACGCGGGAACTCCGTCGCGGGACGCCGCACGTAGAGCCGGACCTCGAGGCGGTAGAACCGCCGGAACTCGACCAGCTTGTAGCGAGTGCTCAGCATCCGGTCGACCGTCTTCGCCTCCGAGGGAAGTGCACGAAGGTCGACGGCATCGAGAATCAGCCAGACCCGGCTGTACCGGTTGGCGAGATCACCGACCTTGTACCACAGCGCCGTCGCGCCGCTGGGCAGCCGGAACCGAGTCGGCGGAGGGCTCGGCAGGGCCATGCGCGCCACGTAGTAGTCGAACGACTGCCAGCCCCACGGTTGATAGAAGACGATGGCGTCATGCGGCTCCACGTGGCGCATGACCTGGGCGGTCGCGTGCCTCCAATCCTCCTTGTAGGGGGTGCGGTACCACGACACGAGACCCGGGATCGCCAGGACCACGACCAGCGCCAGCACGACCAGGCCCACCGACCGCGGGCGAGCCGCGGCGAGCCCCACAGCCACGAGCAGCGAGAAGCCCGGCACGGCCCAGACCAGGTAGCGGGCCACGAATGTGGACTGCACCGGCACGAGGGCCGCGCTCAGCAGGAACGGCACGACGGCCCAGCCGACGGCCAGCGTGTACCGCCAGCGCAGGTCACGGTCCCGGCGTACGGCGCGCCACCCGACTGCCACGGCGCCGACGCCCAGAACCACGTAGGCCACAAGGAGGACGGATGCGGCGAGGCCGAGATCGGTTCCTCCGCCCACCAACCGCTCGATGGTCGTCCAAAGCGTATCGACGGTGAACTCAGGGATCCAGGTGCGCTGCGGACTCTCGGTCATGATGTTGAACGCCAGCGGGCTGACGAGCAGCGCCGCGAACAGGAGCGCCGGGCCAGCCAGACGCCAGCGCACCCGGCGGACACCGAACGCGACGAGGACTAGCGCGTGGGCAGCCAGGACCTCGACCGTCAGAAAATGGGCGTAGAGCGCCACCGCCGCCGCGGCGCCGTAGATCGTCCAGCGCCGAAGCGTCTGGTGCTCCAGCGTCCATGCCAGGGCGAGGGATGCTGCCGTGATCGCCAGAGTTGCGAGCGCGTAGGAGCGCGCCTCCTGCGCGTAGTGCACGAGGAGGGCGTTCGTCGCCATGAGGAGCGATGCGATGATCGCAGCGCGGGTCCCGAACAGGCGCCTGGCCAGGAGGTAGAGCGTTCCCACCGCGCCGGCCATGAAGATCGTCGAGAGCGCGCGGACGATGCCCTCGCCGGTACCCAGGATGGTCCAGACGCGGAGGGCGAGGTAGTAGAGGCCGCTGACCGCCTCCTGCCCCGCGACGATTCGCCAGAAGTCGCCCCACGGCTTGCCGGCGACCGAGATGGAGACCGCCTCGTCGTACCAGATGCTCTGTCGGCCGATGTGATGGGTGTCGAGGGCCACCGCCGCCAGCATGACCAGCGCGATCCCGGCGATCTCCACCCAGATGCGGCGCGCCGACAGCCAATCCAGCACCGAGCGGGCCGTGCCGGCGACCGAGAAGCGGGGGGTGCGCTCAGGTTCCACGCCGGAAGGCTACTCGCCGCCGCCCGGCCGGCCAGCTCACCGCAGGGCCCGATGCAGGAAGGCAGCCATCTGTCCGCGGGTCACGGTCAGGTCAGGGCAGAAGGTTGTTGGG
>CAYWNR010000410.1:0-3715 GCA_964459705.1 uncultured Gemmatimonadaceae bacterium
ACCCGCACCGGCTCACCGTGAATCGTCTCCTGCTCGATCACGAGGTCGAACGGCATGACCCGCGCAACGAGATCCCGGAACGCCCGCACGCCACCCCCATGAGCGCCGGGAAGCTCCGCCGGCAACGGCAGCTCCAGCGTGCGGTACACCGATGCCAACCCCAACGCCACGTCTTCGAGCGCCTTCACCAGCACGCCCCGCTGCTCGGCCCACTCGATCACCCCGTCGCTGAAGAGGTGGCGGGGCAGCCCGTACACGTGACCGACCTTGCCGTAGAGGTTCACCGCCTCGGCAAAGACATTGTAGGCCGTCAGGTGGTCGCTGCCCCGAACGACCAGACCGCGCAGATCGCGCTCGTCGCGCGTCATGCGGTGCAGGGAGTCGATGTTGGACGCCACCGCAACGAAGGGCATGCTCCCGGCGTCCGCATGGACGAGCAGCTCTCCCCACGGCCGCTCGACGGGCATCGCTTCCACGTCGCCACCATAGGTCGTCAATCGCCCATTCGCGACGATGCCGCGGTCGACCAACCGATCCGCGGCTGCGCGATACGCCCGGCGATCAATGGGCACCGGTAGCTCGAGTTCTGCCAGATCGATTCCGAGCGCCGCCGCCGTCAGCGCGAGCCGCTCGGAGTCGCCCGCCAACTGAAACTCCGGCGGGGTGGGGCGCAGTCCGTCGAAGTCCACATCCCGGTCGCTGAGGATGTAGACCGCACCTCCCGCCACCCGACCGTGCACCCGCCCCGCCATCTGGAGAATCTCGTTCGCGCCGAGGTACTGCCGCGTGAGCACGTTGCGACCCCGCTCCACGAGATTGGCGTAGCGGGCATCGTAGATCACCACCGTATCCAGCCCGGCGATGTTCAGGGCCGACTGCCCAGCCGCCGTCATCGCGAGCAGGTACGGCTTCTCGACGGTCCCTTCGAGAAACGGCCGAATCACCCGGATCGGCTCGCCGCCGTGGTAGAAGGCGGTCTGCAGTTGGGGAAACGCGTCACCCAGCTCCGTGGCCACCGCCTCGACCTCGGCGCGCGTCGGGAGAAACACCGCGACCCCTCGCCGCTCTCGCAGGGCACGTCGAAGGAAACGCTCATCGAGAAACTCGAGCGGCTCCTGCACCCGCACTTCGACGCGGGCGGCAAGGGTGGGATCGAAAACCGACGTCTCCAGCACGTCGGCCGAGTTCAGGTAGGACGCGTAGAACGACGGATCGACCGTGGCGGACAACCAGATGAACCGACATCCCACGCGCTTGCCGAGCGCCAGACACAGCTCCAGCTCGGCGGAGGTCTGGTGAATCTCGTCCACCACCAGGGTGTCGTGCGGACCGATCAGCTCGCTCTGGAACCACCGTCGCGCGATACCGGTGGTGACGATGACCACGTTCCACGTTGGCGTCTCTGGTGTGGCTTCGCGCTCGCGATTCACCACGCCGGCACGGAGCGGCTGACCGACGATCTCCTCGGCGATAGGCCGGATGGCGAGCGTCTTGCCAGTCCCGGTCCCGGCCATGATGCCGAACCCCAACCCGCGGCGCGCCAGCTCCCGGACCTCGGCCCCGTGCTCGCGCTCCAACACCGTCTCCAAGTGGAGGCCCAGGGCCAGCTCGATCGTCTCGCAGGCGGCTCGCGTGGGCGCGATGACGATGACGCGACCGGTCGGCGGCTTCGCCTCCCGGAACGCGTCGTGGTCCGGGGGCAGGAAGTGGTCGCGGACGTGTTGCTGGGGATAAGTCACGGAGACAAAGATACGGCGGGAGGAGCGGGAGAAGCGGGAGGAGCGGCAGGGGCGGCAGAGTAGCTTTGGTGACCTCCCGCTTCTCCCGCCTTCTCCCGCCGCTACTTCAGTCGCCCAAACAGATCCCCAAATCCCGCGCCGTCTGAATCGAATCGTGATCCAGCGGCACGCCCGTCCACCCCTTCAGCGCCTCGCTGAGCGGCACCATCACGATGGCCGGGGGATCGGACGCGACCATGTGTCCGAATTGCTTCCGCTCCACGGCCCGTACCGCGGCCGCCCCAAACCGGAGCGCCAGGAGTCGATCGAACGTCGTCGGGCTGCCACCCCGCTGCAGGTGTCCGAGGACCACCGAGCGCGTCTCCTTGCCGGTGCGCTCCTCGATTTGCCGAGCGACGTGTTCCGCAATCCCCCCGAGCCGTGCCACGCCACCCGGCGCGGCGCCACCCTGGTACAACTCCTCGCCCCCCGCGGGCCGGGCGCCCTCGGCAGCCACCACGATGCTGAAGTGACGCCCCGTCAGGTCGCGTTCGAAGACCTTGTCACAGACCTTGCCGATGTCAAAGGGGATCTCAGGAATCAGGATTGCGTCCGCGGTTCCGGCGAGGCCGGAATTCAGCGCGATCCACCCGGCGTGCCGCCCCATGACCTCCACCACGAACACCCGCTGATGGCTCTCAGCGGTCGAATGCAGCTTGTCGATCGCGTCGGTCGCGGTGTTGACCGCGGTGTCGAACCCAAACGTGATCACGGTCCCGCGCACGTCGTTGTCAATCGTCTTCGGGACGCCTACGATGGGCACTCCCTTTTCGCCGAATCGCTCCGCGATGCGGAGCGAGCCGTCTCCACCCACGACGATCATGGCATCGAGCGCCAGGCGGTGAAACGCGGACACGACTTCGTCGGACCGATCGACCTCTTGAATGGTCCCGTCCGCCTGCTTCACGGGCCAGGAAAACGGGTTACCGCGATTGGTCGTCCCGAGGATCGTACCGCCAAGGTGGGTGATACCGCGGACGGTGTCCTGGGTCACGGGCACCACGTCGGCATCGCCCAGCAGGCCACCAAAGCCGCGCTGGATGCCGTAGACCGTCCACCCGCGCTGCATGGACGACAGCACGACCGCCCGAATGACAGCGTTCAATCCGGGCGCGTCTCCCCCGCCCGTCGAGATTGCGATGCGCATCCTTCAGCCCCCGCGGCGCGCGCCGATCAGGCGCGAGACTTCCCCCGATTCCGCATGACGTCCCAAGCGCAACTTCGAAAACACCGGTTCACCATCCACCGTCACTTCGAACGCGCCGCCCGACGACTCGGTCAGGCGAATCTCGGCGTCGGGAAACCGCTCTCGCAGCTCGGCCGCCAGACCGGCGGCCCGTGGCTCGTAGTTTCAGACGACGCAGTACTGGATGCCGATAAGCATCGTCCCTCCTCACAAGGTGCGGCCCCCACAGTCTAAGGCGCGGTCGGGCGCCCCGCCACGCGCTTGCACAAACCGGCCGATTCGGCAAACATTCGCGACACGACCTTGACTCCGTCGCCCTCCTCCGATCTCACGGCGCGCCGCGCCCGCCGGACAACCCAGTTGCGGCTCATCCTGGGCGCGGGGGCGCTGGCGGGCCTCCTGACGGGCGTCGCCCGGCTTGCCGGCGGCGGCGTCGAGATCGGCTCCACCATCTCGCAGCTGCTGCTCTTCGGCGTCGTCGGACTCCTGACCCGTCGGTTCGGCATCGCGCTCCCCGGCGGGGGGTTCGCGTCCTTCGTCCTGGGCGTCGTGCTCGCCGCCATCCTGCTCCACGGCTGGGGCTTCGCGGTAGTGACGTCGCTGATCGCGATCGCGTTTGGGGATCTGGTGCTGCGCCGCCTGCCCGCTGCGCAGGTGGCCGGGATCATCGCGCACATCGCGTTCGGCACGACGGCAGTGGGCCTGCTGTACGAAGCGGCAGGCGGTGCCACCGGCGGCGCGGCCCTCACCA
>CAYWNR010000411.1:0-3715 GCA_964459705.1 uncultured Gemmatimonadaceae bacterium
GCACCTGTTCTGGCTGTTCGGGCACCCGGAGGTCTACATCCTCATCCTACCGGCCATGGGCATCGTGTCGGAGGTGCTCCCGACCTTCTCCCACAAGCCGCTGTTTGGCTACGCCGTCGTGGTGTACTCCGGCGTGCTGATCGGCGTCGTCGGATGGGGCGTGTGGGCGCACCACATGTTCGCGACCGGTCTGGGCCCGATCGCGGACTCGGTGTTCTCCGCGTCCACCATGCTGATCGCCGTGCCTACGGGCGTGAAGATCTTCAACTGGATCGCCACCATGTGGGGCGGCCGGCTCGAGTTCAAGACGGCCATGCTGTTCGCCGTCGGGTTCGTGTCCATGTTCATCATCGGCGGCCTGTCGGGGGTCATGCACGCCTCGCCACCCGCGGATCTCCAGCAAACGGACACGTACTTCGTGGTCGCGCACTTCCATTACGTGCTGTTCGGCGGGGCGATCCTCGGGCTGTTCGCGGGGATGTACTACTGGTGGCCCAAGGTGTTCGGCCGGCGCCTGCGGGAGGGTCTGGGCAAGACGCATTTCTGGCTGCTGTTGATCGGCATGAACCTGACGTTCTTCCCCATGCACTTCAGCGGCCTGCTGGGCATGGCGCGCCGCATCTACACCTACGGGGCGGACCTGGGCCTCAACACGTTCAACCTGATCTCCACCATCGGCGCGGTAGTCACCGCGGTGGCGCTGCTCGTGTTCGTGTACAACATCTGGGCGAGCCGGCACGACCGCGAGACGGAAGCCAACCCGTGGAACGCCGCCACGCTGGAGTGGTCCGTCTCCTCACCGCCGCCCGTGTACAACTTCGCGGTCATTCCCACCGTGCAAAGTCGGCTGCCACTCTGGGTGGCTGACGGAGTGACCCCGGCCACGCAGCCGTCCGTCCCGCCGGCGCCGATCCATGTGCCGGGCGGATCGCACTGGCCCCCGCTGACGGCGGTCGGCATCCTGATCATGGGCGTCGGCGCGCTGCTGCATCACGCGTTCCTGCCCAGTCTGATCACCGCGCTCTTCGGGCTTGCGGTGACGGTCGTGAGCATCTATCGCTGGGCCTTTGAGCCCTTCGAGGTATGAGATGAGCCAGGCGGCGGCAGCCCATTACACGAGCACGGGCCTCGACAGCCGGAAGATTGCGTTCTGGACCTTCATCGGGTCGGAATGCCTGCTGTTCGGGTCCCTCATCGCGACGTATCTCGTCTACGAGGGCCGGAGCGTCTCGGGTCCCACGACGCACGACATCCTGAACATCCCGCTCACCTCGTTCAGCACGTTCGACCTGCTGATGTCGAGCCTCGCCATGGTGCTCGCCCTCGCGGCCGTGCAACGGGGCGATCGGGTCAAGGCCCGGGTGGCGCTCGGGGTCACCGCCCTGCTCGGGTCGGTGTTCCTGGGGCTCCAGGCCTACGAGTTCACCCACTTCGTGCGCGAGGGACTCGGGTTCACCACGAACCTGTTTGGCTCGACCTTTTTCACGCTGACGGGCTTCCACGGGGCGCACGTGTTCGTGGGCGTCGTGTGGCTCACGACGCTGCTGGTGCGCTCGTTCCAGGGGAAGCTCGGGCCCGAGAAGGCGCTGAACGTCGAGATCGCGGGACTCTATTGGCACTTCGTTGACGTCGTCTGGATCGTCATCTTCACGGTGGTCTATCTGATCCAGACGACGCCCATCGCGGGGACCTGAGGCGACCATGAGCGAGCATTCGACAGCGGAGCACACGCACGCGGCCCACGCGACCACCATGACCTACCTGGTGGTGGCGGCGATCCTGACGGTGATCACCGTCGTCGAGGTGGGCGTGTTCTACATGCCGGCCATGAAGCCGGTGCTGGCGCCCGTGCTGCTCGTGCTCTCGAGCACGAAGTTCGCGCTGGTGGTCGGCTTCTACATGCATCTCCGCTACGATCACAACTTGTTCCGGGCGGTCTTCGCACTGCCGTTGCTGATCGCCGCGGCGGTCATCGTCGGATTGCTCTTCCTGTTCCGCGTGTTCTAGGTCGGCGGCCGCCCCGACCACTGGGTCAACAAACGAGGGCCCCGGACGTCGTCCGGGGCCCTCGTTCGCTTTGGCCGATCACGCGCCGCGAAGAGCTAGCGGGGCACGCGGATGCGCACGACCCGAGAGAAGCCTCCGTTGGCGGTGTTGTAAACGCGGAGGGAAACGACGGTGCCGGGACGAGCCGACTTCATGGCGTTTTCGAAGTCGTCCAGCGTCCGCACGCGGTTCCCGTCCACGTGGGTGATGATGTCGATGGACCCGCTACTCGGCGGAGAGACGCGGTCGCGTGCCGGGCTGTCGACCTCCACGTCCGTTACCACCGGACCGGTGTGGTCGTTCCCGAGGCGGCGCACGACCTCCGTCGGTGGTTGCTCCACGCTGATGCCGAGGGCGCTGCGCGATCCAGCTGGCTGGGCCGAGTCCGTTGGCTCGTCCTGATCCGCCACGGCCACCTGTTCGTCGGGCGGCGCCTCGATGAGGCGAACGGAAACCGTCCTACGATGCCGGTCCTTGCCGATCACCGTTACGCGAACCGTCGAGCCAGGTTTCTTGAACCCGACCAGTTGCTGGAGCTGGGCGACGTATGATACGGGCTCGCCATCCAGCTCGATAATGAGGTCCCCAATCTCGATGCCCGCCTTCTCGGCGGGGCCGTTCTCCACACCGGGGGAGTAGTCCTGCACCACCACGCCACGGACCTGGTCGAGCCCGGCGTACGCGGCGTCCTCCTCGGTGGCGTTTAGAATGGCGACGCCGAGAATGGACCGATGGACGCGCCCCTCACTGATCAACTGGTTGCCGACGGTACGCGCGAGGTTCGTGGGGATCGCGAACCCGTAGCCCTGGTAGTAGCCGTTCTCGGAGGCGATAGCTGAGTTGATCCCGACCACCTGCCCGCGGACGTTCACCAGCGGTCCACCCGAGTTGCCGGGGTTGATGGCCGCGTCGGTCTGGATGAAGTCCATGATGCTGTAGGACCCTGCATTGGGAAGCCCCGCCAGGCCGCGTCCCTTGGCGCTCACGATCCCCGCAGTCACCGTAAAGGAAAACGCCTCGCCGAGTGGATTGCCGACCGCCAGGACCCACTCGCCCACGCGCAGCGAGTCCGAGTCGCCAAAGGAGGCGACGGGGAGGTTATCGGCGTCGATCTTGATGATTGCCACGTCGGTCTGGGGATCCCGCCCGACGACCTTGGCGTCGAACTGGCGCTTATCGAGCAACCGCACCGTTACCTTGTCGGCGCCCGCAACGACGTGGTTGTTCGTCATGATGTAGCCGTCGTGCGAGATGATGAAGCCGGAGCCCGTGCCGCTTTGCAGCCGCGGGACGGCTTGTGGGAAGAACTGCTCCATCCCTGGTGGCACGCGGATGCCCTGATGGGGATCCCGCGTCGGATACTTGTCCGACCGGATGAACACCACCGCCGGTTTGATGAGGTCCGCCACCGCGGTGAACGCGGAGCTCAGGTCGGCCAACGGTGCCGCCGCCGGTGGCAGGGGCGCCGGTTGCTGAGCCGGAATGAGCTCGTGGGCCGACGCTTGCCCGAGGAACGGCAATCGCTCGGTGGCCCGCGTGGGCTGGCCGAGGGCGCCAATCAGGACGACGGCGACGACGAGTGTGACACTCACCAGTCCGCCGAACTTCAGCCAATCTCGCGTTCGTGACATAGATCCTGCTCGTAAAGAGTTTGCGGTCCGTGGGAGAG
>CAYWNR010000412.1:0-3704 GCA_964459705.1 uncultured Gemmatimonadaceae bacterium
GACCGGCGAGCTGCACGTGGTGGTCTTCCGACTGGGGCGGTCCCCATGAGAGCGCCAACTCCATCGAGCGTCGTTCTTGGCATCGGCCTCGTGCTGCTCACGCTTCCGGCCTGCGCCAATCGGCAGCGACGCGCGGGCGATGAGCCGGTGCCGCTGGATACCACGTCGTTGGTGGTCTTGGGTGGCACCGACGCCGATCCCCTCTTCGGCGTGGTAGGCGCCGCAATCGTCGGCGACCACATCGTCGTAGCGGACGGGGGATCCCATACGCTGCGGTTCTACACCATGGATGGGGAGCTGGACGCAGTGGTAGGTGGGGAGGGCGGAGGCCCCGGCGAGTTCCGGCGGATGATGTGGCTGCAAGAAGTCGGTGGTTACGTCTTCGTGTTCGATCCCAACCTCACCCGAGTCTCGGAGTTCAGTGGAGCTGGTGACCTCATTGGATCCGTCAACGTGGTTCCGGTTGGGGCATACGGCTGTGCTTGGCCCGTTGGGATGTTTCCGGACCACTCAATCCTGGTACTGGCGTCCACGCGGTGCGTGGGGGGGATGGGACAAGCGACAGCCTACCGCGACACGATCCCGCTACTGCGCTACGATCCGAAGGGGGAGCTCCTGGATAGTCTCGGTGCCTACGTGCAGACGGAGATCTATGCGGGCACCTTCGGTGACCTGCACATCATGTGGGAGCTGCCGCTCGGCCGGACGAGCGCCCTGGTGGTACGCGGGTGGCGGTACTACGTGATCCAGAATGACGAAGCCCTGGTGGTCGTGCACGACACCACCGGCGCGACGGTGCGTGCGCTCCATGACGAGATCCGCCAGCCGCCAAGCATCACGCCGGACGACGTCGCCGCGGTGCGGGAGCGCCTGTTACCACCGGAGATGCCCAACCGGAATCAGCTACGCGAAATCGTCGAGCAGATCCCAATTCCCTCGACGCCTCCTCCCTACGGCTGGTTCGGCAAGCGATGGCTCACGATGCTGCGGGTGAGCCACGACGGCGACGTATGGGCACTGGAGTTCGGAGGACTGCCCGGGTCTCTGCCGGTGTGGACCGTCTTCGGGTCCGACGGCTCGCGCCGAGGGCGCGTGTCGGCCAACGAGGAGCTCGACATTCTGGACGCCAACGACTCGCTGGTGCTGGTGCATCGGTGGAACGACCTCGATGTCGAGACGGTCGAGCTGCGGAGGATCCGGTGGTAGAGCGGTCCGCGTCCGTGCTGGCGGTGTTCGTCGGGCTCTCCGTGTTGGGGGCTCCGTTGAGCGCACAGGGGAATGTCCAGCCGGCGCCGATCCGATTCGTCCAGCAAATCGGCGAGGAGCTGGGGACGCCCGAGCGCGAGCTCGGCATGGTGACGGGGCTCGCGTTTCTGCCCGGCGACAAGATCGCCATCTCGGACGTCACCACCAGCAACGTCCGGATCTTCACCCTCTCCGGCGAGTACCTCGCGACCTTGGGACGGTCCGGCGGCGGGCCGGGAGAGTTCTTGCATCCCGGCACGATTGTCGTGGACAGTGTCATTCGAGTGTTCGACGGGATGCAGAATCGCGTCGTGATCTTCGCGCTCTCGGGGGAGCACATCGAGACGGATCGTCTCCCGACGGCCCCGCGAAGCAACGTGACGCACGTCGAGCAACTCTCCACCGGCCAGGTGCTGGCTTCGACCTCGCCGGCGTTCGCGTGGGGGCAACCGATGCATCAGACGGACGTGGTCGTGCTCCACCTCCATCCGGATGGCGCGGTCGACACGCTGGCCAGGTACCATCAGGGGCCGACTGTCTGGTACACGGTGGGGCGTCACGCGCCGTGGGGCCTCACCTTTGCTCGCTTTGGTGCCGCCGGGGCGTGGGCGGTGCGGGACTCCACCGTCGCCCTGGCCGACGGCTACGCGGGCATCGTGCGATTTGTCGTGGGACGCGCGGACGGGTCGCTCGTCACCCGCGCGCGGGTTCGCCTGCCGGGGAAGAGCCGGCCGGTTGTCGAGGCCGATCTGGCAGAAGTCGAGGAGAGCGTGCGGGCCGCCGACCGCAATCGACCAATGGGCCGGCTGGGGTTCGAGCCGCCGCCACGCTGGTCCATCGCGCAAAAGGCGTTCTTCGCGGGCGACGGGGTGCTCTGGGTGCGACAAGCCGTTCGCGAAGACTCGAGCGAGGTGTGGACGCTCGTGACGCCCGACGGGGTGCAACATTCGTGGGCGTTCCCCACGGGCCTCCAGGTACGGGCGGTGGCGGCGGGTTACGTAGCCGGCGTCCGCAAGCTCGAGAGCGACGTGCAGGTCGTCATGCTGTATCGGTTGGCGGAGCGGTGAATGCGCGGCTCGCCACGGACGGCGTTCGTGGCACAACGATGTCGGTGCAAGGTCTTCCCATGGCCCCGGAGGCGCGGGTGACTCCCAATCAGATGGTGCGGTCGGATCCTGAGACGTGGGGTGGGATGCACGCTGCCCGCGTGTTCGCTCGCTCTGCGCTTCGGACCGGCGCGGTGCTCGCCGCCGTGCTGGCGGCCTGCTCTTCCGGAGAGCAAACCGAATCGCGCGCCACGGTCGCGTACGACACCGTGGGTACCATTCCGCGGGTGACGAGCCAGGGACCACCGGCACCGTGGTCGCTCTCTCTCTTGCACCGTATCGGATCGGTCACGGACACGATCACCGGGTTCGGACGAGTCCGTTCCGTCGTGATGGACAGCGCGTCCAACGTCTTCGTGGCGGACGTCCTGACGAGCAGAATCGTGGTCATCGATTCCGCCGGGGACTATGTGAGAACCATCGGTCGGAAAGGCGCCGGCCCGGGCGAGTTCGAGCAGCCGTACGCGCTTGGGTGGTTGGGCGACACGCTGTTCGTGCTCGACTGGCGCAACGCCAGAGTCGGCAAGTTCTCCAAGTTGGGCGCGTGGCAGGGACTCCTGCGCTGGCAACCGGTCACCGGCCCGCAAGTCCTCCTGACCAACGGTTCGGCGGCGGACCTCTACGTGCCGTTCATTTGGGCCGCTCGGGGCAACACGCTGGCGTATCTGCACCTGACGCCCGGGGGCGTCGCCGACACGATACGCTGGCCCGAGTGGCCGGGCGACGCGGCGCGTGGTCCCATCTGCCGGATCGCCGGAGGCATCCGGTTCTTCGACATTCCGTTCGGCCCGCACATGGTGCTTGCCGGCGGACCCGGCGGCACGCTCTTCACCGGTTGGTCCGCGAGCTACCAGATTGCGCGGATCACTGCGCAGGTGGACACGATCCAGCTGATCCGACGCGTCACGATCCCGGTCCCGATTGCGGACGCGGAATGGGAAGTGGGGACCGAGGACTACCGGACCTTCGACAAGAAGGCGCCCGGCGTGAGTTGCGAGCGTGACCAGACTCGTCCGGCAGCCAAACCCGCGTTCCGCTGGTTCGGGTCCGACATGGACGGACGCCTGTGGGTGGAAGCGTATGCGCCGGAGGGATTCGCGTTTGACGTGTTCGATTCCGGCGGCGCATTGCTCGCTTCCATGCCCGCACCCGCGCGAGACGCCGACGTGTCACCAGCCATCGGACGCGGGCGACTGGCGATCGTCACGCGCGACTCGCTGGATGTGCAGTACGTCGAGGTCTATGCAATTGAGGAGGGCCGTACCCACTAAGGAAGCTCTGCACAAGTGCAGTGGCCCGGCCTGCCTGCTCCGCGCGTGGTCGGCGAGTGAACTCGCCGCTCGGCATCAGCCG
>CAYWNR010000413.1:0-3702 GCA_964459705.1 uncultured Gemmatimonadaceae bacterium
CTCTTCCTCGGCCTCTGCCCGTTCCTCGGTGTGTCGGCCAAGGTCGCCACCGCGCTCCGCATGGGCGCGGCCAACATCTTCGTGCTGGTCATCACCTCGCTCTGCGCCTGGTTCCTGAACACCTTCGTGCTCACCCACGCGCCGTACCTGCGGCTCATCTCCTTCATCGTGGTGATCGCTTCGCTCGTCCAGATCGTGGAGATGGTGATCAAGAAGTTCAGCCCGACGCTGTTCCGCCAGCTCGGCATCTACCTGCCGCTGATCACGACGAACTGCGCGATCCTCGGGCTGGCGATCTTCCAGACGAACCGCGGCTACAACCTGTTCGAGGGTCTGTTCTTCGCGATCGGCGCGGGGCTCGGGCTGACGCTGGCGCTTGTGCTCATGGCGTCGATCCGGGAGCGGCTCGAGCTGGCCAGCCTGCCCCGTTTCGCCCGCAGCATGGGCATGGTGCTGATCGTGGCCGGGACCCTGTCCCTGGCTTTCATGGGCTTTGCCGGACTGTTCACCTCATGAGCACGTTGCTTCCCATCCTCGGCTTCGCACTGCTGTTCGTCGCCTACGGCCTGTTCCGGCCGAAGCACGACTGTGGCGGCGAGTGCGGGTCGTGCGAAGGCGAGGCAACGTGCGCGTACACGGAGTCGCAGGATGAATCACGCTGATCCGGGTGACCGGAGGGAATCTCCGTCCGACCGGCGGCTGCCCGGCCGCCGCGAGTTCGTGGCCTTCGGCGTGGGCGCCTTCGCCGTCGCTCTCGCGCCGCGCGTCGTGCGCGGCCGGCAGCAGCGGGTCCACCGCACCGTGCCCGTGATGGGCACGTTCGCGGAGATCGCGGTCGTGCACCGGGACCGGCGGCTGGCGCAGGGCGCGATCGACGCCGCGCTCGGGGTGCTCACGGGCGTAGACCGGACCATGACGCGGTTCCGGCCGGACAGCGAGATTGGCCGGGCCAACCTCATGGCCGCCCGCACCGCGGTGCCGGTGTCGGCCGCGACGGCGACCGTGGTCGCGGCCGCGCTCCGCTGGGCGAATCGGACGGATGGCGCGTTCGACCCGGCGGTCGGCCGGGCGATCGAGTTGTGGGACGTCGGCAACCGTCGCGAGCCCCCGTCGCATGACGCCGTGGTCCGGTTGGCGGGCCAGCAGTTGCACCGCGCGGTCGAAGTCGGCCGGTCGGGCGGACGACCCGTTCTGGTGTATCACAACGAGGCGGTCGCGCTCGACCTCGGCGGCATCGCCAAGGGCTACGGCGTGGACCGCGCGGTGGACGCGCTCCGCGAGTGGGGCATCCGGGACGCGATCGTGAACGTGGGTGGCGACCTCTACGCGATGGGCACGTCGGAGCAGGACGAGCCGTGGCGGGTCGGGATCCGCTCGCCGGACGACCCGTCCAAGCTGATCCGGACCATCGAGGTGAGCGACCAGGCGGTCGCGACGTCGGGCGTGTACGAGCAGTACTTCGACTGGCACGGCCGCCGCGTCCACCACCTGCTCGACCCGGCGACGGGCGAGCCGAGGCGGACGAGCGAGCGGACCGTAACCATCGCGGCGGCCGACTGCATGACCGCCGACGCGGCCGCGACAGCGCTGTTCGGCCGGTCGCCCGCTTCGATGAAGCAGGAACTGGCAGGGCTCGAGCCCGCGGCCGCCGTGCTGCACGTCGGTTGACGGCTGAGTCGCAATCGAGAAAGGAGCGACCCATGGAAGTCCGGACCGCCTACTGTTCCGCCTGCGACCAGCCGGTGCGCATCGTGGTCACGCCCGCGTCCGCCTTCAGCGGGCAGGCGATGGTCTCCGACCAGCCGGACGTGGTCTGCCTCGACTTCGGCGAGAAGTGCACGGGCGCGATGTGTCCAATGGTCGGGCTGCCCCGGATCCTGATGGGGATGCGGCTGGCGCAGAGCGGACTCAAGCCGGAGAATTTCGAGCACGTGAAGGGCCCGTGCACCGGCTGCGGCGAGATTGTCGAGATGGAGGTGCTGGACCGCCAGTACGCGCGCTGCCCTTCCTGCGGGACGCGCAATCGCTGGATCCACATCAAGGTCGAGGACGGCGAGTACGTCGCCGTGATGGACGAGGAGTCCTGAACCGGACCGCAGGGCGACCCCGCGCGCGGCGGCAGGACGCTCGCGCGCCGGGGTCTCTATGCACCAACGTGGATACGCGCTCAACCGTACCAGGCGCGGGCCGGTCGCTTCACACTCGTTTATTCACTGCTCTCTTCAACCTTCGGGCGGCCTGCCGCAACGTCTCGGCAACATCTTTCACCAGCCTGATCCTGTTCCGGAGTACCCACCTGCGCAGATGCACGTAGCACCTGCGTCGTTCCCGCCACGGCAGGTCGGCGCTGCGAACTCCCCGCCGGAATTCGAGGAACTCGCGCCAATGGGGAAACAGAACCCGGGTCTCTCCGTTGGGGCTGATCCATTCCATTCTCGCCAGACGTGAGGGATATTTCCGGGCCGATCGGAGCTCGTGGTCCCGACGATAGAACAGGCAATCCGGAGCACGAGTGAAACGCCCTACCAGCGAAAGCTCGGCGAGCATGACCCGATCGGAGTCGGGGTAGTCTCCATTCAACCTCACGCGTCGCAGCGCCGCGGTTCGAATGAGTCCCATGATCGGCTCCAGCCGGTGATCGAGCTGAATGACCCGATCGAAGCGGTCGGATGCGGATTCCTCGTCGCCGAGGATCCGTTCCGAATCCCTCGAAATGATATCCCCCCGTTCATCGATGTTGCAGGTCCTCGTATAGCCGATCACGGCGCCAGGATCCCGTTCGAGAAGCGAGACGCACCGTTCGAGAAACTCCGGGTCGCGGACGTCGTCATGCGCCGCCCACATGAAATACGGCGCGGTAGCGAGCTCGAACACCAGGCGGTGATTTCGAAACCCACCGATGTTGGACGCATTCCGCCTGTAGGTAATCCTGCCGTCCCGCTCCGCGTATTCCCGCGCGATCACACCCGTCGAATCCGTGGACGCGTTGTCGACGATCAGCAGCTCGAAGTCCGTGAAGGTCTGTGCGAGGAGGGAGTCCAAGGCCTCCCTGAGGTAGTCCGCACCGTCGAATATCGGCATACCGATACTCACCCGGGGCGGAGTTCGTTTCCTCATCTTCCGGATGTCCCCAGTCGATCAAGAACCTGATCGGCAATCCTCCCAGCGATCCGCCCCCAGTCATGCTCACGCGCGACTTCCCGACGGCGCTCCCTCCGCTCGGCGTTGTTGGCGCCTTCCGCAAGACATCTTTCCAGGGCGGCGGACCATTCGTCCGGGCCATCGGCGAGGCACACCACGTCCGTGAAGGGTTCCAGTGACCGAATCGGAGTGGCCACGACCGCCCTCCCGGCCGCAAGGTATTCATGGAGCTTCAATGGGTAGATGTACTGCGTGTACGGAACGCGGACATACGGCATCGTGCACACGTCGAAGTGCTGGACATAAGCGGCGAGTTCGCCGACCGGGCGGGAGCCGAGAAAGTAGGTGTTCGGACGCTTCGAGAGACGCTCCACCGCGTCCTCGGCGACCGGGTGACGCGCCGTTGGACCGAGAAACACGAAGGAGTAGCTCGGATGCCGGTCAATCAGCGTCTCGATCAGGCGCCAGTCGAGTTGTTGCTTGAGCGCCCCGACGTATCCGATGCGCGGATGGGGCACCGCTTCGAGGTCGGACGGTGGCACCTCGATGTGCAGCTCGATG
>CAYWNR010000414.1:0-3691 GCA_964459705.1 uncultured Gemmatimonadaceae bacterium
GGACCGCAAAACGAGGCTCGCCCTCGATCGCGTGAAGATCGTGCGGAGCGAGCGGACGTCAGGTGGGAAGGCGGGGGAACCGATGACAGGCGCGGATGCTGGGCACGGAGCAGGCGACCTCGGGAAGCTGAGCGTGTTGATTCTCGACGACGAGCCCATCGTGGGGAAGCGGCTGACCCCCGCGCTGGAGAAGGCGGGCTTCGAGGTTGAGTGTTTCGAGGCGCCCGCGGAGGCGCTGGCGCGGCTCGAGCGCATCGAGTTCGACATCGTCGTCCCGGATCTGCGGATGGCCGGGATGGACGGAATCCAGGTGCTGGAGCACATCATGGCCCATTGCGAGCGGACCCGGGTCATCTTGATCACCGGCTACGCCACGGTCGAGGTCGCGCGCGAGGCCCTGGTGAAGGGGGCCTTTGACTTCATCGCCAAGCCGTTCAAGCCCAAAGATCTCCGGGCGGTGGTGAGCAAGGCCGCGCTCTCACTCGGGCACACGGCCGTCCTCTAGGGCGCACGGGATCCTGGGCCGAGGGGATCGAGCCCGCACCGTGCATACGTCCAGCGACGGCAACGATTCGCCGTTGGCCGCCGTGGCCGACGAGGCGCAGCGCGCACTCAAGGAGCGGCCGAGCCTCACGATCCGAAGTCGCCTGACCATCGGATTCCTGCTGTTCTTCGCGGTGAGCCTCGGGATCACGGTCGTTTCGATCGTCCTGATCGGCCGGATCGAGGCCAAGCTCCAGATCCTGGGTGCCGTCGATCGCTACACCTTCGAGATCCAGCAGGCACGCCGCTTCGAGAAGAACTACTTCCTCTACCAGACCAACCTGCCGGACGCCATCGAGCAGGTGCATGCCGCGCAGGACATCCTCGAGCGGGAAGGTGACGCGATGGCCTCAGTGGTCGGGGCCGCGTCCGTCGAAGCGATGCAGGTACGCGTGCGCCGCTACGAGGTGCTGTTGTGGCAGCTCCAGGCGCTCGGGACCGCCGCGGACGAAGAACAGCTGCGGGCAATCGAGTCGGGCCTACGACTCGATGGCAGCGAGATGGTGCGCGTGGCGGAAGATCTGGCAACCCGGGAACGCCGATCCGTGGACGTCATGTTGCATATGGCGCAACGGATCGCGGTCGTGGCGCTGGGTATGCTGGTGGTGCTGATCGTCGTGCTCGCGACGTTCATCGCCCGCCAGATGCTGGCCCCGTTGAACCGCATCATGCTGGCCACCCGGCGCATCGCGGAGGGGAATCTCACGCCGATTACGCCGAGGCGGCGCTACCACGACGAGTTCTCTGAGCTGGCGATGGCCATCAACTACATGATGCACGAGCTGGTGCGGCGGCAGGAGTTGTTGGTGCATTCGCACAAGCTCAAGGCCATCGGGACGCTCACCGCCGGTGTGGCGCACGAACTCAACAACCCCATCAACAACCTCATGCTGACCGCGGCGGCGCTCGAGGAAGACTACGCGGAGCTTTCCGACGGGGAGCGCCTGGATATGGTCACGGACCTCGTGAAGGAATCGGAACGGGCCCGGGACATCGTGCGCAACCTGCTCGACTTCGCGCGGCAGAGCGAGGTCGAGCTCACGCCCCTCGACGTCGAAGCCATCGTCGGTGACACGCTCCAGCTGGCGGCCAACCACGTCAAGCTGGCCAAGGTGAAGGTGCGTGGTGAGGTGGAGGAGAACCTCCCGCCGGTCCACGGCGACCGACATCAGCTGACGCAGGTGTTCCTAAATCTCGTGCTGAACGCGCTCGACGCGATGCACGGTGGCGGGACGCTGACGATCTCCGTGGAGAAGTCCGATGATCGCAACTTCGTGGAGATCGCGTTCGCGGACACCGGGGTCGGTATCCCCAAGCAGTACCTCGACAGCATCTTCGATCCCTTCTTCAGTTCGAAGAAGAACGCCAAAGGCACCGGGCTCGGTTTGAGCGTCTCGCTCGGGATCATCAATCAACACGGCGGCACGATTCGCGTGGACAGCGAGGTTGGGAAGGGCACGACGTTCACCGTGTCGCTGCCGATCGCGCGGGTGCCGGCCGAGATGCCGTCGGTGGAAGATGCGGAAGTGCCGAGACCGGCCGGCGTGGCGGCAACCGGCCCCGAGGCATCGGGGTAGGGGAATCTGGGGACAGCACTACCGTTCCTGATCGTTAGGCTAGTCCTCACTTTCCACCGAATGTCAGGACTTGAATTCGAGGATATGGGTCCGTGAGGGGTGCGAACGCGATCGTATCCTCAACGTACGCGAGCCGAGGAAGTTGAGTAGTCGCTCCGCGCTCATCGCCAGTTCGGAGATCCAGCAGTCTCGTGTCGACCGCCCGCCCGGCACTGGATGGTTGGCCACGGCGCGCCAGTTCAAGTTGAATGACTAGAGTGCTGTCGTCGAGTAGGAATACTGCGGTTGCGCTATGAGCCATGCCGGTACTGTCGAACTTCGGCGTGACCATGCCTCCGGAGCCGATCTCGTAAACGACGGAGTGGTAGCCGACGAGTTCGTGCTGCCAAATCGCTTCCCCGGAAGGGCGGAAGGCTCGCACACGGGCCATGGTGGATGGTACTTCGACAATGGTGCCGGACTTCGCATCGCAATGCACGAAGCCCGCCGCGGCGAAGGCCGGAACGGTCGCATCATCCGGAGCTGGCGCGAAGGACCGGGCAATCGCTCCTGAGTCAGTCAACTCATGGAGTGTTGCCCCATCGTACAAACCCATCACAAATACCGTCCGCCCCAACACACATGCATCAGTGGCGGGGAACGGCAAAGGTAGGTCACGCTGCCACGTTACCATACCGCCGGCTGCCGAATACAGTGATAACCGCAGGTTGGCTTGGTCGAGGATCAGCAGCAGTCCATCCCGGTTCATCATCAGCCGTGAGACATGTCCGAACTCCCCCGGCCCTCCTCCGCGTCGCCCCGTCGAGTCTGCGGCGCGCCGGTCCCTGGTGAATCCACGGAGGGTTCCGTTGAGCGCGTCCAAGACGTAGACATCGCCGCTGTCATCGAGCACCAAATCCGTGACTTGCCCGAACGTGAGAGAGTCGCCGATGAAGCCCAGTGATCGCAGGGAATCACCGAGGAATCGGGTACGGGAATCATCTAATGCCACACCCCGAGGTCGATCGCTGGGAGGCGAGCACGGCAGGATCGCCATGAGCGTCACGACTAGCCCAACACTCTTGGAACGCACTTGTCTTCCTCCACTGACGGGATCCAAGACGCGACGCACGCAATCGACCTTGTGCCGCACAGGTTGGTCGGGCCCCGGGTGGGTTGTTTCGCCGCCAAAACCACGACGCGGCTGATGTCGCTCAAGCGACCTGTCCCGTGTGCCTTTCTTGATGCGTCCTCCGGGTCTTCCCGGGAGCTCCTCGGGAGTCTTCTACCGCTCGCTAAGCCAGCGATCCTCCAGCACCTCCACCGTCCGCGAGTAGTCGTGGCCGTCCACTGTGAGCGTCACGCGATATAGCCCGGGCTCCGCCATCGGTCCCAGGTTGCGGCCGCCGAACCTGCCGCCGCCAGCACCCTGGCCCTCCGGTCGCGGCGGACGGTCGCCGCGGAGATTCCACTGCACCCGGTTCAAGCCCTGCCCGTTGGTGCCGACGAGATTCCGGAAGACCTCACCGGTGGCGGTGTTGGCAACGACGATCTTCACGTCGCCGGATGCCGGACGCTTGAGGTAGTACGTG
>CAYWNR010000415.1:0-3690 GCA_964459705.1 uncultured Gemmatimonadaceae bacterium
CGCGCCGCCCAGCATGAAGAACATCAGCATGCCGAACGAGAAGACGAACATGATGCGCAGGTACGGCAGCGCCTGGGCCTGCACCTCGGGCGCCGCGTGGACCAGTGGCAGCAGCGATGGCGCCAGCACGTAGCCCAGCGGCGCCAAGATCCCGATGCCCAGGACCACGGCGGTCAGGAAGGCCTGATAGACCGTCCGATTCACCTTCTCCGGTTCGTTCGCGCCCGCGAAGCGCGCCACGAGCACGCCCATGCCGGTGAACAGCGAGCTGATGAAGACCACCACCACCAGGAAGATCTGCCAGGAGACCCCGATGGCCGCGTTGCCGGTGAAGCCGACATAGTGACCGACCATGACGTGGTCCACGACGCCCTGGAGCCCGCCAATGATGTTCTGGAGCATCGTCGGCCAGGCGAGCTTCCAGACGGCCCGAGCAATCGGGCCCTCCACGATCGAGCGATCGAGCGATCTGGCAGCTCGTGGGGGAGCAGACACGTCGTTACGGAACTCCGGCGGTGGTCGGCTGGGATCCGGCCAGGGCAAGGAGGAAGAATACGCAGGTCTGGGAGGTTGCGCAGGCCGGCCGATGGGTCGGTGGGCGGGGAGACGGACGGCCCGACCTTCGGGCGAATTCGGCGGCGTGAAGTCGCCGCTCGGCCCTGCCGGACAAGCCGGCGCCCGACACCCACTTCATGCGGGAGCGCCGAGCCGCTGGTTTATCCCGCGGAAGTCCAGAATCGATCTAGATTCACTCTGTGAACCGCGTTCGTTTCTCCCGCTCGTTCTCGGTCGCGGCATCGATCGCCGCCGTGGCCTGTGGGCCGCCGCATGGGACCGCGCCGTCGCCCTCCGCGGCAGTGTCGACGGATCCCTGCACGGTTGTCGATTCACTTGGGCTGTCGCGCGACACGGTGCGCGTCGCGCTGCTCGAGCCGGTCGACGCCGGCCACGCTCCCACGCCGACGAACGACGCGGAGCGCCTGGTGTTCCGGCAGCTCTACGAGCCGCTGGTGCGCGTGGATTGCGCGGGCGTCGTGCGTCCGGGCCTCGCGTCCCGCTGGCGTTCTGAGGGAGATACGGCGTGGACGTTCGACCTGCGAGCCGGCACGCAGTTCTGGGACGGAGCCCCCGTGGACGCCGCGGCGGTCGTGGCGGCGTGGCGTGATCCGCGCGACGCTACCGTGCGGGGCGTTCGAGCGGCCGGTGAGCGAACGGTCGTGGTCTCACTCACAGCCCCACGCTCGATCGAGGCTTTCGGTGACGCCGCGTGGAATGTCGTGAAGCGCATCCCCGAATCACCGTGGCCACTCGGGACCACGGACGTGTGGGTGCGCGATTGGGAACAGGACGGTACCGACACGGTGCTCCGAGCCGCTCCGCTGCCGCATGCCCGGCTGACGATGCCGGTGCTGCTGTTTCGCGCCGCACCGGGCGCGGATCCGCGGGATCTGATGGACGCCACCGCCGATGTCTTGATCACCCGGGATGCGGGCGTGCTGCGCTACGCCGCTGGACGACCGCCGTGGCACGACATCCCGCTCGCGTGGGACCGGTTATATGCCCTGTTGTCCGCGACGAGACAGGTGCTCGGCGCGACGACGCAACTGGACGCGGACACCCGCGCGGCCCTGGCGCATGATGCGGTGCGTGACGAGGCTCGGCCAGTCCCGTTCCCGTCGGGAGCGGAGGGCTGGTGGACCGAATCCGGTTGCGCGGCACACACGGTCGGGCCCGACCGGATCCACGCGGAGGACATCGCCGGGGCGCGGGTCGCGTTCCCGCGTGACGATCCGGTGGCGCGCGATCTCGCGGGCCGGCTCGTGGCGCGGGCGGACGCGGAGCTGGCCACGCTCGTCGGCGGCGATCCCGGGATCCGCCCGCGTGCCGTCCCCCTCGACGCCGAGCGCTATCGAGACCAGCTCGTCGCGGGGGTAGGTCTCGCGTTCATCGCCCGATTGCCCAGTCGGCCGCTCGATCCCTGTCGCGCCGTCGCGTCCCTGGCGGCATCGGCCCCGTGGCTTACCCAGGCGCCCGGGAGCCTCTCCGCGAGCGCCGTGGTACCACTGGTCGAAACGCGCGGGTACCTGCTGGTCCGTGACGTTCCCGTCGTACGTCTGGATTGGGATGGCGGCGTGCGGCTGCTCGGCGGGAGCCGGCCGTGACGTTTCGCACCCGCCTCCTGTTGAGCTTCCCCGCGCTCGCCGCCGTGCCGCTCGTCGTGCTCGCGTTCGGCGTGCGGCGCGAGGTCGGCGCGCGGCTGACCGCCCAATACCGCGCGCGGGCCGCCGACCTGGTCACGACGATCGCCGCCGACCTCAAACGACAAAGCGACGATGTCGCCGGTCGCCTCGCGGGCCTGCGCGCCGCGCTCGCCGACGACCCGCGCTTCCGCCTCGGCGCCATCGGCGGCGTGTCCGCCGAGCGGCCCTACGTGCTCGACCGGGCGGGCGAGGCCATGCGGATTGCCGGACTCGGCGTCCTCCAGATTCAAGACAGCACCGGCCGCATCCTGAGCTCCGGACACTTCCGCAACGAGTTCGATCGTCTGGACCCGTTGGCCGCTCGGGGCCTGGGCACCGCCGGCCCCCGCGCTGCCCTCCTCCGCGCGCGGACCCCGACCGGTCCGGTGCTCGCGCTCGCGCGAGTCGAT
The DNA here is from genome assembly GCA_964459705.1 of uncultured Gemmatimonadaceae bacterium. Taxonomy (GTDB): domain Bacteria; phylum Gemmatimonadota; class Gemmatimonadetes; order Gemmatimonadales; family GWC2-71-9; genus JAOTWJ01. The sequence continues at coordinate 2,651 of CAYWNR010000415.1, forward strand.
TCCCTGACGCTCGGCGGGCGACGCCTTTCGTTAGTGGGGGGCGTGGTCGTGGACACCGCGTTCCTTCGCACGCTGGCGGGCGATCCGACCGTCGGTATTGCGCTCCAACTCCCCGACACGACTGTTGGCGACCCGGTGCAACCCGACACGGCCGACGCGGTCGTGGATGCCGTGTCGCTCCCCTTCGTCGATGCGGTCAACGATCGGACCGCGACCGCCCGCCTGTTCGTGGCGTATCCGCTCGGCCCCCTGCTCACCCTGCAGCGGACCGTGGATCGCTGGTTTCTCGGCGCGTTGAGCGCCACCGCGGCGATTGCGCTCGCGCTCGCGCTCGGGCTCGCCGCGCGCATCAGCCGGCCGCTGCACGACCTCGCCCGCGCGGCGCAGGACGTCGAGCTCGAGCCCGGCCCGGTGATGCTCGTGAGCGCGCGCCAGGACGAGGTCGGCGTGCTGGCGCGCGTCCTCGAACGCATGGTGAGCAGGTTGCGCAGCGACGCCATGCGCCTCCGGGAGGTCGAGCGCAAGGCCACCCTCGGCGATCTGGCCCGCCAGGTGAATCACGACGTCCGGAACGGGCTTGCCCCTATCCGCAACGTGTTCCGCCACTTCGCGCAAACCGCCGAGCAGGATCCGGGTGCACTCGCGACGGTGTTCGCGGAGCGGCGCGAGACCGTGGAATCCAGCATCGCGTACTTGGAGCGGCTCGCGGGGAACTACGCGCGGCTCCATCCGGAGCTGGATGTCCGCTCCTGCGACGTGCACGCGATTCTCCGGGAGGTTGCCGCCGCGGAACCGTTCGCCAACGCGACCGTCGAGGTCGTATCCGCGAACGCTCCGCTCACCGTGCGGACAGACCCGTTGATGGTCCGCCGCATCCTCGAGAATCTGACGCGCAACGCCGTGGAAGCGGTGGCCGCCAGCGGCGGCCGCGTGCAGCTCGCGGCCACGGCGGCCGGCGGCGGTATCCGCCTCGAAGTGCGCGACACCGGACCGGGCATGACACGCGAGGAGATGGACCGCGCGTTCGAGCCGTTTCATAC
>CAYWNR010000416.1:0-3689 GCA_964459705.1 uncultured Gemmatimonadaceae bacterium
AGCCCGCGCTTGCGTCTGCGAAGAATAAACGGTGGAAGAAGGGGCGCGGCCACCTCTCGGAGCAGGCGCTTCGTGGTGAGTCCCTTGACCTGTGCCCCCCCCGCCGCCAGCCCGGCCCGCGTCACGGCCGCGTCGAGAAAGGGGGCGCGGGCCTCGAGCGACGACCGCATGGTCGCGCGGTCCATCTTGACCAGCAGGCGCTCACGGAGGGATGCGCCGTAGTCGAAGAGCATCGCCGAACCCACGACGTCCGGTGGACCCCCAGCGGGGGGCGCGAGCGGCTTCCAGGCGTGGCCGCGGAGGGCATCCGCCGGGAAGCCGGTGCCGTACCAGGCCAGGTGCCGTGCGTGCCACGGGAGATGGGCGGCGGACACGAACCGCTTGAGCAGGAACTCCAGCGGCACCCGACGCCCGGAGGGGGGGAGCGCGCGCACGGCGGTCCTCACCACCGCCCGCAGGCTCGCGGGGAAGCGCTGCCACGCGGGCGCCAGCCGATGCCCGAGGTAGGTGGGATAGCCCCCGAACAGCTCGTCCGCTCCTTCTCCGGTCAATACCACGGTCGCGTGCGGGCGGGTAACCCGGGCCAAGAGGACCGTCGGCACCGCCGCGGGATCGGTGATCGGCTCCCCGGTGGCGGCGAGGCAATCCAGCACCTCGGGGACCTGCTCGTCTGACACCTCGACATCCCAATGCGAGGTCCCAAGTGCCCCCGCCAGCCGCGCGGCAAACGGACGCTCATCGTACGACCGGTCCGGGAACCCCACGCCAAACGTGCGGACCTGGCCGGCTCCCAGGTGGTCGACCGCCAGCCGCGTGACCAGCGAGGAGTCCAGACCGCCGCTGGCGAACACGCCAATCGGCACGTCGGCCCGGACCTGGCGACCGACGGCGGCCCGCAGGCGCTCGAGCAGGAGGGACGGCGTGGGCGTCGGCTCGTCCGGCGCGAAGGGCTCCCAGTAACGCCACGTCTCGAACTCGCCGTTCTTGAGGGTCGCGATGCTACCGGCCGGCACCTTCTGAATGGCGGCGAAGGGCGTCCGCGGCTCGGACACGTACCCCACCTGCAGTAGCTCCTTGAGGGCGGGAGCGTCGAGCGTCCGGGGCACCGCGTCGGCCGCGAGCAGCGCGCCGATCTCCGACGCGAACCACAGCTCCCCGTCGGGGCGGCACGTGAACAACGGTTTCTCGCCGGCGCGGTCGCGCGCGAGGACGAGGGTGCCATGACGGCGGTCGAGAATGGCCACGGCGAACATCCCGTCCAGCTCCGCGAGCCCGGCGGGCCCCCGCTCCAGATACAGGGGCAGGATGACCTCGACGTCGGACTCCGACCGGAAGGGGTAGGCCCGGAACCGTCGTCGCAGCTCCGGCGCGTTGTAGACCTCGCCGTTGCAGCAGAGGGTGATAGTTCCGGAAGCATCCGTGAAGGGTTGGTCGGCGCGGGGATCGAGGTCCACGATCCGCAGTCGGGTGACCCCAAGGAGGGCGTCTGGAAAGACAACGCGCCCGTGGCCGTCCGGGCCGCGATGTCGCAGCGCGTTCGCCATCGCGTCCCCGGCGGCCGGGCGGCACAGCGCCCGCCCGCCGCGGGCGATCATGCCATAGATCCCGCACACGTCAGCGCGCCCACGCCAGCGATCCCGGTCCGCAGGGGCCGTAGATCGCCACCTTGCGATTCTGGGCGCGGAGCGGGAGGCTGGTTTCGAGCCTCGCCCGCAGGTCGCGCCGGTCCACGGGAACGACGAAAAGCGTCGGCCGCTCGCACAGCACGAGCGCTTCGACCCACCAGTCCACGGGACGGAGCGTCGAACCCGGACGGAGTCGGAGGCGTGCATGCCGGCGGACGACGTAGTTGCTCGTGAGCTCGTGTCCGTCGGCGGTCGCGAGGGTCAGCGTGCGCCCCAGATAGAAGGGAAGTGACAGCGGGTAGGTCTCGACCGCGACGACCTCGGTCCCTGGGGTGAGCAGCGGTTGGACGGCGTCGGCGATGGCACGGCTCGATCGGTCGGCGCCGATCGCGTTCATCAACGGGAGCGCCATCATCGGGATCGCCGCGACGGGCAGCACGAGCGCGGGCAGCGCCCAGTCGTCGTGCCGGGCCAGGAGCCAGGCGACGGCGCCACCCACCAGCGCCACCACGCCGAGCCAGCGGGCGACTCCGGGTATGGCCGCGGTCACGGTGGCGGTGCCCGAGAGCCAGTGCGGGATGCTGGAGCCCAGGGCCAGCAGCGCGATACCGAACGCGGCCAGGGTCCCACCGACGAGTCGAACGCCGAAGAGTCGCGGCGTCTGGCGCTCCCACCACGCGGTCACCAGTAACGCGATGGCGGGGACGAGGGGCAGCACGTACTGGGGACGCTTCGAGCGCGAGAGCGAGAACAGGAGGAGCGGGACGACGATCCACAGCGCGAACAGCACGAAGCGCGGATCCAGACGGCGGTCTCGAAGCGCGCGGACGCCGGCGGGCAACGTCGCGAGGGCGGCGATGCTCCAGGGGAACGCCGCGCCGAGCAGGATCGGAAGGAAGTACCACCATGGCTCCGATCGGCCCAGCACGTCGCTCGTGACGCGATCGCCCGTCTCGACCACGAGAACGTATCGCAGGAAATCGGGGACGTCGCGCGAGACGGCGAACAACCACGGCAGGACGATCGCCAACGCGGCCAGCATGCCGCTGGGATCGAGCACCGCGCTCAGCCGGCCGCGCCACGCCGCGTACGGGATCATGACCAGGAGCGGTACCGCGAGCGCGACCGGTCCCTTGGTCAGAACGCCCAGCCCGATGGCCACCCAGCCGGCCACCGGCCACCAGTCCGCGCGACCGCGGTCTCGGCCGATCTCGACCGCGCGATGGAACGCGATGATGGCGCCGACCATCCAGAAGGTGACGACGCTGTCGCAGATCACGGTCCGTGCATAGGCGAGGGTGAACGGCGCCGCGGCCGTGATCGCCACGGCCATCCAGCCGGCGCCGCGGCCGATCGTCGTGCGGGCGAACCAGCCCACGAGCGCCAGCGTCGCGAGCGTGAACAGCAGCGATGGGAGCCGGGCCGCGGTTTCGTTCTCGCCGAGCGCACCGAGCGCGACGGCACCCGCGGCATAGGACACGATCGGCTTGTCGACGTACGGGAGGGCGTTCAGGCGGGGCAACCACCACGGGCCGCCGTGGGCCAGCTCGCGCATCACCTCCGCGTTGCGGCCCTCGTCGGGCTCGAGCAGCGGGTAGCCGCCGAGTCGCCAGGCGAGTGCGCCGAGCGCGAGCACCGCGGCCAACACCACCGGAGAGCGAACCCGCACGATCGGGATTGCCGACTAGTGGAGCTTGGGTCCGGCGGTCTGGGCTGGCGATTGGGAGACCGTGATCGCCACGACCGACTGCACCTCGCCGTCCACGGCGATGGTGAACCGATAGCGACCCGGTCGCTGGAACGGCACGTCGAACGCCAACACCGCTCCGGCTTCCAGCTCGGTGACGCCGGCGGGTGGCTCGTTGAACGTGACCGTGCCGTCGCCGTTCAGGATCTCCCCGTCCGCCTCGTCCAATAGGCGGATGCGGAGCCGATGCTCCCCGACCTCGGTCCGGCGTCCCTTGAGCCGCACGACGAGGTGGAGCCGGGGGTGCACGGTGGGGAACCGTACGGCCCAGATGTGCTGGAAGATCCCCAGCACCGAGAGCTTCCCGTGCTGGTCGA
>CAYWNR010000417.1:0-3686 GCA_964459705.1 uncultured Gemmatimonadaceae bacterium
CACGTATCGCGCGCTCTTCACGCGCGTGGTGTACACCGAGTGGATCTTCTTCGGGTTGATGGCCATCGGCCTCGTTTTGCTGCGGCGCCGTCCCGACTACACGCCGCGTTATCGCGTCTGGGGGTATCCGGCCCTCCCGCTCCTGTTCGCGCTCGCTTCCAGCCTCGTCGTTCTCAACCAGCTAGTTTCCGACCCTGCCGAGAGCGCGTTCGGCCTCACGGTGGTGGCCCTCGGCTTCCCCGTCTATCGCTACTGGACTCGCCATGCGCATCGTTGATTTCCACAACCACTTCTATCCACCGGCCTACATCGACGCGTTGCGGACCGATCCGGAGAGCGCGGTCACGGTGACGGCCGATGTGGACGGCAATCCGGTGCTCCACTCCCCGGGGGATGCCAACTTCGCCGTGCCGCCCCACCGGGACATCGACGTCCGGCAGCGCGTGCTGGAGCAGGAGCGGATCGACACGCAGGTGATCACGTTCACGTCGCCGGGCGTACACGTGCACCCGCCGGAGCGCGCCGTGTACTACGCGCGGTTGGTGAACGATGCCTTCGCGACCATCGTGCGGGAGCGTTCCGCGCGTTTCACGTCGCTCGCCACGCTGCCGCTCAACGATCCGGCCGGCTCCGTGGCCGAGCTCGATCGCGCGATGGGCGAGTTGGGCTTTCGCGGGGTGATGGTGTTCGGCAACGTGAACGGCGTCGCCCTGTCGGACAAGCGCTACTGGCCGCTATGGGAGCGCGCGAATGCCCGAAAGGCCGTCTGCTACATCCATCCCACCCATCCGCTCGGCGTCGAGGCGATGGGCGACTACTGGCTCATGCCGCTGGTGGGTTTCCCGTTCGACACGACGTTGGCGGCCGCGTCGCTCGTGTTCAGCGGTGTCGTCGAGCAATTCCCGGACATCACGTGGGCGCTGGGCCACCTGGGCGGCGCCATCCCCTATCTCGCCGAGCGCCTCGACCGCGGCTACCGCGCGTTCAAGGCGTGTCGCGCCAACATCGCCCGGCCCCCGAGCGAGTACCTCCGGACGTTCTACTTCGACACGGTGAACTTCGACGTCAGCGCGCTGCGGTTCGCCATCGACTTTGCCGGGGTGGATCATCTGCTGGCCGGAAGCGACTTCCCGCACCAGATCGGGAGCCTGCGATCGATGCTGGAGAGCATTCGGGGGTTGAACTTGCCAGCCGCGGATGAAGCGAAGATCCTCGGCGGGAATGCGGCGCGGTTGCTGGGATTGGAGTGATCGGAGCGGCGGACCCGGCGGACCCGGCGGACCGCAGATTGTGAGCGACCTGTTGCCGCGCTAGCGCTGCCGCGCTGCCCCGCCGTCCGCCGCCGCCGCTGTATCTTGGCATGTCAGCCCCAGCCATCGGTTTCCCACTCGTAGGAGTTCTGTCCATGCGTGTCACCCGCCTGCTCCATCCGTGCCTGTTCGCAATCATGGTCGTGTGCGTGCCACCGGCGTTCGCGCAACGACCACCGGCCGGCGGCCGGGCCGGAGCCGACCACGAGACGCCGATCCCCGCGGAGACGTCGTCGGTCACGGAGCACACGATCCGCATCGACGGGCAACTGTTACCCTACCGCGCGACCGCGGCGACGATGCTGCTCGAGAACGCGCAGGGCGATACGATCGGCAGCCTGTACTACACGGCGTACACGCGCACCGATACCAAGGATCTGACACAGCGTCCCCTCTCGTTCATCTACAACGGCGGCCCGGGCTCCGCCTCGGCGTGGCTCCACATGGGCGCGTTCGGTCCGCGGCGGATCGTGGTGAGCGACGCGGAAGCCACGCCTCCCGCGCCGTACCAACTGGTGGACAATGCCGGGAGCTTGATCGACGTCACGGACATGGTGTTCATCGATCCGATCGGAACGGGATTCAGCAAGGTCGTGGGTAAGGGGACGGGCAAGGACTTCTGGGGCGTGGATGAGGACGCGCGGTCACTCGCCCAATTCATCACCCGGTACGTGAGCCGGAACAGTCGCTGGAACTCTCCGAAGTACCTGATCGGCGAGAGCTACGGCACGACGCGATCGGCCGTGCTCGGCAACCGCCTCCAGCAGCGTGAGGGGATGGACTTGAACGGGATCGTGCTCATCTCGGCGGTGTTGGACTTCGAGACGCTGCTCTTTGCCGAAGGGCACGACCTCTCGTACGTGCTGTACTTGCCGAGCTACGCGATCACTGCCGCCTATCACGGCCTCACGCCCAAGCCGGCCGACGAGGTGGCGTTCTTGAACGAAGTCCGACAGTGGGCGATGGGACCGTACGCCGCCGCCCTCGCCAGGGGCTCGGCGCTCCCCGCCACGGAGCGTGCTCAGGTCCGGCACCAGCTCGCCGCCTACACGGGACTTTCCGAGGAGTACCTCGACCGGGCCAACCTGCGCGTGGACGCGGGCCAGTTCCGGGCGGAGCTCCAACGGGCGAAGGGTGCGGTGACCGCCCGCCTCGACGCGCGGTTCGACGGCTTGGTGGGCGACCTGCTCAGCGAGTCGGCCGAGTACGACGCCCAATCCACGGCCATCAGCAGCGCGTATACCGCGGCCATCAACTCGTACCTGCGTGACGATCTCAAGGTCGGCGGCGACCAGCGCTACAGCCTCGGCGGCGGTTTGGGCGGCGGGTGGAACTGGAATCGCGAAGGGAGCGGCGGCTGGATTGGCGCGACCTACGTCGGCTCCGACCTCGCGCAGGCGCTGATCGTCAACCCGCATCTCCGAGTGGAAGTCGAGAACGGCTACTACGACCTGGCTACCCCGTTCTTTGCCATCGAGTACACGATGGACCACCTCCAAGTCCCGGCGTCGGCGCACGAGCGGATCACGTACCAGTACTACGACGCCGGTCACATGATGTACGTGCTCGAGCCCGCGCTGATGCAGCTCAAGGCAAACGTGGCGAGCTTCATTCGCTCGACGTCGACCGCTCGCTAGCTTCCGGACCCTGGCGCGCGGGGCCAACGGCCCGCGTGCCGCGGCGGACCCTTCACCATCGGATAGCACCGTGCTGATGGTTCTCGCGGCCCTCGCGATAGGGGTGGCACCGGATTCCAGTCGTGCCGTCCCCATTCCCCGCATCGTCGACGCGGATGTCGCCATTGACGGGGTGCTCGACGAGTCGGTGTGGGGCGCGGCCGCGGTGTTGCGTGGCTTTTATCAGTACCTCCCGCAGGACAACCTCCCCGCCGACGACTCGACCACGGTCCTGGTCTGGTACTCGCCGACCGCCATCTACTTCGGCATCAGGGCGTGGCAGGACTCGGCGAGCGTGCGTGCCACGGTCGCCGATCGGGACAAGATCACCGGTGACGACTACGTCCAGATCGTGCTCGATACGTTCAACGACCGGCGCCAGGCCCTACTGTTCGCGGTCAATCCGTTCGGCGTGCAGGCCGATGGCACCCTGCAGGACGCCGCGCAACGCACCGCCAACATGATGTCAGGCGCCGCGGGCGGGGCGTACGCGGTCGACCTCAACCCGGACTTCGTGTTCGAGTCCAAGGGGCGGCCAACGCGCGATGGGTACGAGGTCGAGGTACGCATCCCGTTCAAGACGCTGCGATACCGGTCCGCCGCGGTGCAGGACTGGGGTGTCAACGTGATCCGGCGCGTGCGAGGGTCGGGCCAAGAGCACACGTGGACGCGCGTCCTGCAGGAGGAGGCTTCTTTTCTG
>CAYWNR010000418.1:0-3675 GCA_964459705.1 uncultured Gemmatimonadaceae bacterium
GCGTCCGTGGGAGGGCGGGATCAATCTCGAGGCGATTGTCCGGTTTTATCGGGCGAACCCGATGGACCCGATGGACCCGGCGGTCCCGATGGACCCGGCGGTCCCGGCGGAGCCGGGGGACCGGGGGACGATGCTGGTGGTCTCGGCGGATGCTGAAGAGGTGCGGCAGTTCGAGGACGTGCATGGCGACACGGTCCATGTCCTCGAGCCCGCGACTATTGTGAATGCCGATCGACTAGCGGCATTGCTCTTTCACACAGATGGGACACGGCGAGCGAATGTCCTCTCACTCGCTCCAAGCGCGACAGCGGGCGACCGCCGCTCGATGATCCCCGCCAGCGTTTGGCATGAGGGAGAGCTATCGAGAACGATCGCCCGCTTTGTCACCGCCGACGGCCAGGTGGAGCGACTCTAGACATCCCTTCGGTCGGGACCGTCGGGACCGTCGGGACCGCCGGGACCGTCGGGACCGTCGGGTCCGCCGGGTCCGCCGGGTCCGCCGGGTCCGTCTAGTTCTGCCCCAACATCATCGCGTCACGCGCCGCCTTGAATTCCGTTCCCGGACGCCAGTTCGGGAAGTCTCGGCTCGTCGCCAGCCGGTAGCCGACCGTGAAGAACAGCTGGAGATCCTCCACCATCCCGCTCAGGTCCCAACTGGGATCGAACTCATCCGCCGGCTGGTGGTACTTGTGGACGCGGTAGTCCTCTTCCTGCTGCTTGGTCCAGGTAATCCCGTGATCCACGTTGTCTTCACCCGCCCCCGGGTCGAGCGCCGGCACGCCTTGCTTGGCGAACGAGAAGTGGTCTGACCGATAGTAGTAACCCTTCTCCGGTTCTTGGTCGGGGCGAACCACCCGTCCTTGCTCTTTGGCGGCAGCCTCGACATAGTCGTCGAGTTGCGACATCCCGAGCCCGACGACGACGATGTCCTTCATGCGGCCCAAGACGTTCAAGGCGTCCATGTTGATGGCGGCGACCGTCTTGTCGAGCGGCACGACGGGATTGGTCGCGTAGTACTGCGACCCGAGCAGGCCTTGCTCCTCGGCGGTCACCGCGAGGAACAGGATCGACCGCGAGGGCGGGCTGCTGAGCTTGGTGTACGCACGGGCTAGTTCGATCAACCCCGCCACACCCGTCGCGTTATCCACCGCGCCGTTGAAGATCTGGTCGCCCTGGCGCGTGGGGTCCGTCCCAAAATGATCCCAGTGACCCATGTAGATGACGTACTCGTCCGCGTGATCGGTCCCGCGCAGCTGCGCGAGGAAGTTGCGCGACATCGAGCGCGAGATGTCGCTATGCAGCGTCAGGGACGCCGACGCGCCGAGCGGGACCGCCTGGAACCCGCGTTCGACCGCCTTGGCCTTCAGCGCGTCGTAGTCCTGGCCCCCGAGCTTGAACATCGCGCGCGCGGTTTCGAGAGTGACCCACCCTTCGACCGGCACGCGCGACGCGTTGTCGTCGGCCGCGGCGAGGCTGAACTGTGGGCCACTCCAGCTGTTCCGCACCACGTCCCACGGATAGGCGGCGGGCTCGGTTTCGTGCACGATCAGGGCCCCCGCCGCACCCTGGCGGGAGGCTTCCTCGTACTTGTAGGTCCATCGGCCGTAGTACGTCATTGTCTTGCCGCGGAACAACGCGGTGTCACCGGTGGCAAAGCCCGGGTCATTCACCAGGATGACGACGGTTTTTCCCTTGACGTCCAGCCCGGCATAGTCGTTCCAGTTGTACTCCGGAGCCACGATCCCGTAGCCCACGAAGACCAGCTCCGACTGCGCCAGCGAGACGGTCGGCTCGAGGTGCTTCGTATTGGCCACGAAGTCGTCGGCGTACCGGAAGCGTGCCTGCGCCCCACCGCCGCGGATCGTCAGCTCCGCATCGGGGTGGGTCGTGATCCGGACCAGGGGCACATCCTGATACCAGCTATCCCCATTCCCGGGAGTCAGGCCGAGTTGGGAGAATTCCGACTGCAGGTAGGCGAGCGTTCGTTCCTCGCCGATGGACGACGGCCCGCGGCCGGCGAGCGAATCGGACGCCAGCACGGCGATCTCGCTCCTGAGGCCGTCCGCCGTGACGCTCTCCAGCGCGGCACCGGGTACCGACGAGCTACTGCACGCCGCGGCCGACAATCCGGCCGCGAGCGCCAATCCAAGCATACGACGTCGCATGAGCACTCCTCCTCAACACATTCCCCACGTACGCCTAGCGCGCCGGCGTTCGGGCCGGCCGGAAGGCCTTCACCACGGCGGGAAAGATAGAGGAAGGACGCGATCCGTGACGTCAGGAGGGGACGCCGGCGGCATCCGCGTCCGCGCGCCGGGGGGCGGGAGCGGGAGCGCGGGTGGGAGCGGGCCGGCGAGGCGGCGGGCGGCGGCGCGGCCGGAGTCGGGCCACGAGGAGTGCGGCGAGGATGGTGGCGAAAATCAGCGGCTCGCGGGTGTCGGCCTTCACCTGCCAATAGAAATGCACGACCCCGGCGAGCGCCGCGATGTACACGAGGCGATGCAGCCGCTGCCATCGCTTACCGAGCCGTCGAACCCATCCCTTCGTGGACGTGAGCGCGAGCGCCGAGAGGATCACCAGCGCCGTGAACCCAATCGTGATGTACGGTCGCTTGGTCACGTCCTCGAGGATGAACGACAGGGCAAAAAACTGATCGAGCCCCACGTAGATGCAGAAGTGCATCGTGGCGTAGAAGAACGCGAACAACCCGAGCATCCGCCGCACCCGGATCACACCATTCCAACCGGTGAACCGACGAATCGGTGTGACGGCCAGTGTGACGAACAGCAGCGTGAGCGCCCACCAACCAGTGCGGTGCAGGAGTTCCGAGACGGGATCTGCCCCGAGCCCGCCGCGGAGCGCGTCCCACGCCAGCACGGCCCCCGGCGTGGCGGCCCCGGCAAACACCAGGGGCTTGAACACTCGGTTGCGGAAAGACATCGGCTGGGAGGTGAGTGGTCAGAAGTTGCGCCGGAGATCCATCCCGGCGTACAGGGAAGCGACCTGATCCCCGTAGCCGTTGAACATCAGCGTGGGACGCGGCCGCAGCTCGCCGATCCGGCGCTCGCGTTTCTGGCTCCAGCGCGGGTGATCGACCTCGGGATTCACGTTCGCGTAGAACCCGTACTCACTGGACGCCTGCACTTGCCACGTATTGACCGGCTGCTCCCGCACGAGGCGTATGCGAACGATGGACTTGATCCCCTTGAAGCCGTACTTCCACGGCACGACCAGCCGGATGGGAGCGCCGTTTTGTCCCAGCAGCATCTTGCCGTAGAGGCCTACACTCAGAATGGCGAGCGGGTGCCGTGCCTCGTCCAGTCGGAGCCCCTCGATATACGGCCAGTCCAGCACGCTGCGCTTTTGTCCCGGCATTTGCTCCGGATCGTAGAGCGTCGTGAATTCGACGTACTTGGCCTGCGCCGTGGGCTCGACACGGTCGATCAAGTCTTTGAGGGGGAACCCGAGCCACGGGATGACCATGGACCACGCTTCCACGCATCGCATCCGGTAGATGCGCTCTTGGGGCGGGAACAGACGAATCAGGTCATCCACGTCGAACGTCTTCGGCTTGTTGACCTCGCCCTCGACCGCAACGCTCCACGGCTTGAGGCGCAGCGAGCCGGCGTTCTTCGCGGGATCGCTCTTGTCCGTCCCGAACTCGTAGAAGTTGTT
>CAYWNR010000419.1:0-1407 GCA_964459705.1 uncultured Gemmatimonadaceae bacterium
AACGGGCGTCGCGCGGTAGACGGCGGCCCGAGGCTCGGCGACGCGGCGGGCGCCGCCGCCCTTCGCCTTTCGCCATTGGGGCGTGATCTCGTACACCCCCCGCCGCACGCGCCGGAAGTAGGGCCATCGGTGTGCGTGGTGGGCGGGCGCGTTGACGCAGCAGCGGCTCGTGACGTGGGTACGAACCGAACTTGCGACAAGGTGGGGAAGAGCCCGGACGATCTCGTCTGGTGTGAACGTCCAGTTCCCGCGTTCGCGGCACAACCGGCGCGCAGCCTCGAGCACCTGCTGCTGGATGGTCATCTGCCTCTAATAACACTTGAAAACATATATTGTCAAGTGTTGGAAGTCGGCGCCACGCCCGTGCTCTCCCTTGCATGGGACGTGTGCCCGGGGGTATAGATTCACAGCCGTGAGTGGTCTGCGTTCCCATGCCCCGCCGGGGAGGTGTTCGTCGTCGGCAGGGAGCCGTGGTAGAATCCCGCCCCTAAAAGCCACCCCTATCCCTCTCTTCCCGGCCGGTTCCGGCTGCTCGGCAGACTGTCGGCCTGCGAGGGCATGCCGGCACACGGCCGGGTCATCCATTGATGGTGAGACACCAGCACGACTGGGACGTCGTCATCGTCGGCTCGGGCATCGGGGGGATGGCCGTGGCGAGCCTGCTCTCGCAGATTGGGGGGCGACGGGTGCTGGTGCTCGAGCGGCACTTCCAGCTCGGGGGGCTCACGCATTCGTTCAGGAGAAAGAAGTTTCATTGGGATGTGGGGCTTCACTATCTCGGGCGACTGAGACCGGGGTCGCTGACCAGCCGTCTGTTCGACCTCGTCGTCGGTGGCGCGGTGAAGTGGGAGGCGATGCCGTCGCCGTTCGACGTCTTCGACTATCCCGGGATGCGGTTCGAGGTGCCGAGCGCCCGCGAAGAGTACCTCGAGGCGCTGATCCGCGCGTTCCCGCGGGAAGAAGAGGGACTGCACGCCTATTTCCGGGAGGTCGACGCCGTCAATCGTTGGTTCTTCCGCGAGTGCGCACGCAAGGTCGCACCAGGGCCGATCGCGTGGTGGCTCGGACGGAGCAATTCCCGGTGGCGCGCGGCCGCCCTCTCGAAGACCGGTGAACGGCTCCAGGCCCTGATCCGGGAGCCGCGCCTGCGCGCGCTCCTCGCCTCCCAGTGGGGCACCTACGGTCTGCCACCGGCGGCCTCGGCCTTCGCCATCCACGCCGTTGTCGTCTGGCACTATCTGCGTGGCGGCTGGTACCCGCACGGGGGCGGAGCGGCGATCGCCGAAGCGGTCGGGCGGATCGTCCGGGCGGGCGGCGGCGAGATGCGGCAGAAACACCCGGGGACCGAGATCCAGGTCGAGGACGCGGCCCAGGGGGGCACCACGCGCCGTCAGCACCTCGAAGATC
>CAYWNR010000419.1:1417-3668 GCA_964459705.1 uncultured Gemmatimonadaceae bacterium
ATCGAGATCCTGGTCGAGGACGGCCGCGCGGTCGGCGTGCGGGTCGAGGCCGGGTCGGGCAGACGCCGCGAGGAGATCGAGATCCGGGCACCGGTCATCGTGTCCGACGTCGGGGCGCGGGCGACCCTGCTCGATCTGCTCGCCCAGCCGCCGGACGATCCGCTCGTGCGCGCCCTCGCGGCGCTGCCGCCCGGGCCGAGCTGCGTGACCCTCTACCTCGGCCTCAAGGAGAGCGCTGAGCAGCTCGGCTTCCGCGGCGAGAATCACTGGATCTACGAGGGGTGGGATCACGACGCGCTGGTCGATCGCGCCGACGCGCTCGTCGACGGCCGCGCCACCATGGCGTACCTCTCGTTCCCTTCGCTCAAGGACCCGCTGGCGCGGACGCCGACCGCCGAGATCATCGCCTTCCTCGACCACGAGCTCTTCGCCGACTGGAGCGGTACCGAGTGGAAGCGGCGCGGCGACGAGTACGAGGCGCTCAAGGAGCGTATCGCCCAGGCGCTCCTCGATCTCGTCGAGCGCCGCTGGCCCGGCTTCCGCAACCTGGTCGAGTATCACGAGCTCTCGACGCCGCTGACCGTCGAGAGCATGACCGGCCACCGGGGCGGGCAGGTCTATTCCCTGCCCTGGACGCCCGAGCGGTTCCGCAGCGCCTGGCCCGGCCCGCGCACCCCGATCCGGAATCTGTACCTGACGGGCGCCGACATCGCCGCTCACGGCATCGTCGGGGCCCTCTCCGGGGGGCTCCTCACGGCCGCCCATCTGCTCGGTCCACTCGGCATCTTCCGCATCCTGCACGCGGCGCGGTCGAGGCGCCGCCGGTGGAGGGGAGGGGAGCGGGAGGCCGGCGCACGTCGACTTCGATCGCAACGCGGAGCGCACCACCACGGTGCAGGGAGATCGAGCGACTCCGACCTCGATCACTGAGCCCGACAAGGAGCTCGCCACGATGAACGTGACGTGCTACGGCGAGTCAGGGCCTCCAATCTTCCTCGCCGGGACGGACCTCGTGGCGGGAGTTCTCAGCAGGGGAGACATCCCCAGAGGCAACCGCAAGTTCCCTCCCGTCGACTGCGTCGCCGAGCCCCGGTCGAAGTCGCCCATCGTCGAGATCCAGGTGGCGCGCTAGGCCACCCGGGAGAGCCCATGAAGAGAACGGCCATCGCGATCCTGGCTGTCATCCCCCTGGCGACGGGTGACATCTGGGGCCTCGGCAAGGCGCTCTCGGCCCGCGGCATCAACGTGTTCATGTTCGACTTCAGGGGGTGCTTCGAGAGCGAGGGGAAGCAGGGGCTGATGAACTCCCAGGAGGACATCGAGGCCGCGCTGCGGTTCCTTGGCTCGGATGAGATGGCCGGCAAGTACCGGGTCGACCCGTCGCGGATTGTCGTGGGCGGGTACAGCTACGGCGGCCACATGTCGATGCTGTACGCGGCTCACCATCCGGAGGTCCCACGGGTGATGTCGATCTCCGGCGGCGATCTGGGGGCCCTCGCGCGGATCATCCGGACGGACCCGGACGTCCGCAAGGGCTACGCCGACATCTTCCAGTCCCTCAGGAAACCAAGGGGGCCGGTGGAATTCGAGTACGAGCACCCGCTCGACGAGCTGCTCGACAACGAAGCGTTCTTCTCCATCCGTACCCAGGCGGCGAAGCTGTCGGGAACCGACATCCTCATGACGGGCGGGCTGGACGATCAGGTGGTGAGCATGGAGGACCACCTGCTGCCGCTGTACCGTGCGCTCGAGCGGAACCGTGGTCAGAAGCTCCGGTTCATCGTCTATCAGGCCGACCAGCCGTCGGGCTATGACGCCGCGCGGGCGTATCCGAAGGGTCGTGACGTGGCTCAAGTCACGAATGTCGGTCCGGTAGTCGGCCGGCGGGCGGCCGGGGCCGCCTGACATGAAGAACGCCGGACCCTGGTCGGCGGTGGGATGTGGCGGCCTGGTGCTCGGCCTCGGCGCGGCCGTGTGGGGCATCCGCCGCCTGCGGCAGGGCGCCGGACCGCCGTAGCCTTGGCGGAGGCGCTCAGGTCTCGCCCCACGCCGCGAGCCTCACGACCGCGCGCGCTATAATCGCCGAAAGGCCATGCGCGACGCTCCAGCTCTGCAACGCCGGATCGCGGTGCGGCGTTCGCCTCTTCGCCGGGGGGTGAGCGCGGCGGTGTGCGCGCTGGTGGTGGGGCTCGCGACGGCGGCGTCCGGGCAGCCGCCATCGCAGACTTTCTTCCAGACCGCCACGCGGCTG
>CAYWNR010000420.1:0-3667 GCA_964459705.1 uncultured Gemmatimonadaceae bacterium
AAGGATGTGGACAGCCGCGCGTAGGTTACGGCCGCGTTCTGGACAAGTCAAGCAGCTGTTTCCAGGTCCGTTCGGCCGCCGCGCGCAGGGCGTCGAGCGTGTCATGGTTCTCGATGACGATGTCGCTCTGGGCCCGTTTGGGACCACTCGGCAACTGCGCGGCCATCAGCTTGTCGGCTTCGTCCGGCAACAGGCCGCGCTCGCGGACCAGCCGTTCGCGGCGCACGGTTTCGGGCGCGTCGACCAGCACGATCACGTCGAACTGCGCGGGGTCGAGCACTTCGAAGAGGAGTGGGATGTCACTCACCACCACCCGGTCCCCGCGGGCCCGCGCCTCCTCGAGCAGTGCCGCGCGGCGCGCGAGGACGGCCGGATGGACGATCGCGTTGAGCGCCGCGCGCGCCTCCGGATCGGCGAACACGATACGGCGGAGCGCCGCGCGGTCGAGCGCGCCGTCCGGCAACAACACCGCCGGGCCGAAGCGCTCCACGATCCGGTCGAGGACGGGCGACCCGGGGGCCTGCACCTCGCGCACCAGGGCGTCGGCTTCGATCACGGAGCCACCCCATTCCCGCCACCAGCGCACGACGCTGGTCTTGCCGGCGGCGACATTCCCGGTGAGCGCGACGGAGAGCATCGTCACTGACCTACCAGAGCTGACCTTGATCGGCGTCCATGCGCGGGACCTCGTGGCAATGACGGCAGCGCGCCTCGTACGTCTCGCTGCCGCCGACCAGAATCGTCGGAGAATCGTAGCGGGCCGGCGTGCCGTCCACGAGTCGCTGGTTGCGGCACGCCGGCTCACCACACACGACGCAGATGGCGTGCAGCTTGTCCACCCGCTCCGCGAGCGCCATCAGCTGTGGCAGGGCCCCGAACGGCTCGCCCCGGAAGTCCGTGTCGGTGCCGGCGAGGATGACCCGGACGCCGCGGCACGCGAGGGTTGTGGCCACGGTCACGATGCCTTCATCGAGGAACTGCGCTTCGTCGATGGCAACCACCTCGGTGTCGGTGCGGACGCGGCGCATGATCTCGCCGGCGCTATCCACGGGCACGGCGTCTACCATGAGGCCATCATGGGTCGTGATCCGGCGGACACCCCCGTAGCGCTCGTCGAGATGGGACTTGAAGATCTGGATGCGGCGACGCGCGATCACCGCCCGGCGCACGCGGCGGAGGAGCTCCTCGCTCTTGCCGCTAAACATCACTCCGGAGATGACTTCGATCCAACCGGGTCGCGCACCATGAAGCATGAGGCCGTCGGCGGTAGGCGGAGCGCCCTACGTTACCCGGGGGGCCCAGGAGGCACAAGGCGCTTGCGGTGCGCGGGCCGGGGGCGATATTGCGCAACAACACTCCGGCTGGAGGTCGCATTGAATAAGGGACAGCTGATTGAAGCGCTCGCCGAGGAATCCGGGCTTGCGCGGCCCGATGCCACGCGGGCGGTGGACGCGTTGTTCGGTGAGAGCGGTGTGATCGCACGCGCTTTGCGCGCGGGTGACAAGGTGCAGGTGACGGGGTTCGGCACGTTCCAAGCCCGGGAGCGCAAGGCGCGTACCGGACGGAACCCGCAGACGGGTGAGGCCATCGCTATTCCCGGCGCCTCGGTGCCGGCGTTCAAACCGGGCCAACAGCTGAAGGATGCGCTGAACACTAAACGTTGACCCGACGGTCCTGATGGACCTGACGGACCCGACGGTCCCGACGGTCCCGTGCATTCGAGAGGATGGCGGGACCGTCGCGCGTTTGCCCGGATCCGTCCACCGGGTCCGTCGTGTCCGCCGGGTCCGCCGAGACCGCCCCGTCCGCCGGCTCTTACCTCCGCTCCAGCCGCGCCGTGACGCGGTGGCCGCGGAGCGACGTGCCGGTCAAGCCGCGCGCCGCCCGCTCCGCCTCATCGGCTCGGATCTCGACCAGCGTGAAGTTGTCGCGCAGGTCGATCCGGCCGACGGCGGTGCGGGTCAGTCCCACTTCATTCGTCAACGCTCCCACGAGATCCCCGGCACGGATGCCGTCGCGGCGACCGGCGCTCACCAGGATCCGCGTCCAGCCCGTTGCCGCGGGCTCCGCTGGGCCCGGCGCGGCGTCGCGGATCGCGAGCGCCGCCGCCGCCACCAGGGCGGGATCGAATTCGTCCAGCAGCGGCCCCAGCATGAGCAGCTCCCCATCCAGTTCCCCGTCGGCCAGGCGCGCGCGCAACTGACGGCGCACGCTGAGCGCGCGGTCGAGGGCACGGTCGGCCTCCCCCACGACGCGAACCGGCCGTGGGTCCGCCACGAGGCGGTGCACGTAACTCACCTGGCTCGGTCGCACGAGGAACACCTGGTCCCGCGAGATCTCCGCGAGCGCGGCCAACGCGTCGGCGGACGGAAGGTCGAGCGCGATCACCAAATCCGCCGCGCCGGTCACCCGGACGTCGCCGAACAGCATCACGGCCGGGTCGGCGAGCAGCGCGTCCAGATCCCAGCGGCGCTCCGGGCTGGGATCCCAGAGGACCGCGGTCGCGGGGTGCAAGACGTCGAGCACGGCGGCGACCGCGGCGGCGCGTCCGCCGTCGCCCACCGCGAGCCAGCGGACGGTCCCGGCGCGCGGGTGTTCCGGCGCCCGGGCGGCCGTGACGACGGGCGCGCGATGGGCCACCCGCGTGAACAGGTCGGTGAGGGACAGCAGCTGCTCGTCGGTCGTGGCGATGATCCGTTGGGCCGACTGCGATTCCGAGAGCACCGTGTCGAGCAGGGCGCCCTGCTCCAGCGCCAGCATGTGCTCCGGCCACGCGACGACGACGCGCTGGAGGGCCGTGAGTGACAGCGCCGTCTGTCGGGCGAGCGCCACCGCGTCCGCCGGCGTACAGACGAGCGTTCGCACGGCCCCGTCCGCCAACAAGCGATGCGTTCGCGTGAGTCCGGTGCAGGCTCGGATGGGGGCGCGATCGGCGATCCCGCGGGCGGCGCCGGCGATGTCCACCACGTCCGCGGGGTCGGGAGCGAGGACGAGCGCGTCCAGGGTCGATCCCTCGGCCGAGGGAAGACGGGCCAGCAAGGGGGCGAGCGCCCAGCCCGCGGGCGGGCAGACGTAGATCAGCGGCTTGCTGGATTCCAACGCCGCGCGGTGCGCGGCATCGAACGTCGGTGCGAATTCCCAGGACACGACACCCTCGGTTGTCAAAGATGCGAAGGCGCTGAGCGCGCCCGCGGAGGCGTGTACCCCGGCCCTCCCGCCACGGGAGCGCGGATGGTACCTTCGCCCCTCATAACATACAACGCGAACGATCGTGGATGGGTGGGGGATCCCGAATGCGAACCATGGATATCCGGTGGGCCGTGATCGCGCTCGGCACGACCGTCGTGGCGGGAGGGCGTCCGGTGCACGCGCAGGAGATGCCGCGGAAAAGCGCGCGGGAGCTCGGGGTGATCGTGGGGGTGCTGCCGACCGGACCCCTGAACGCCATCACCGACGTCGCCGGCGTGCGCGTCGGTCACACGACCATCACGGACGGCCGGACCATCAATACCGGTGTCACGGCCATTCTCCCCCACGGCGGCAATCCGTTCCAGGAGAAGGTCCCGGCCGCGATCGTGGTCGGGAACGGGTTCGGCAAGCTGATGGGCTACACGCAGGTCCAGGAGCTGGGCGAGCTGGAGTCGCCGGTGCTGCTCACGTGCACGCT
>CAYWNR010000421.1:0-3659 GCA_964459705.1 uncultured Gemmatimonadaceae bacterium
TCCTCGTCCACCTGCTGGCCGTGCCGCTCCGCCGCGCCTTCCATCAGGCGGCGCAGGTACGCGATCAGCGCGATCCGTTCCCGCTCCGCGCGCCGGGCCAGCTCGCTCTGCTCCGCGTGCCGCTTCAGCAGCCGCTCGTAGCGGTAGACCACCCGCAGCGCCTTGGCGGCGAGCGAGGCCACCGCCTGCGAGAACGCGATGTCCTGCTCCGAGAACGCGGCCCCGTCCCGATCCGTCCGAAGGAAAATGGCGCCGATGGCCACGCGGCGCCACGTGATCGGCACCACCGTGATGGTCTTGACGTTCCGGCTGGCCAGAGCGCCGCGGATGTGCTTCAGGTTCGGGTCGGCCTGCGCGTCCGGGATGTAAACGGTCTCCCCGGAATCGAGCGACCGCTTCAGCTCGGGGTAGCGCGTGAGGTCCACGACGTAGTTCCGGATGCCCGGATCCTCGTACGAGGCCACCAGCCGCGCCGTCTCGCCCCCGCGCTCGGCCAGGAAGATGGAGCACCGGTCCAGTCCGAACGTCTCGCCGAGCTTCTGCGTGATGGTCTGCATGATGTCCACGAAGTTCAGCGTCCCGGAGACTTCCTGGAGTATGTCCACCAGCGTGACGAGGTGCCGACGCTCGCGTTCCAGGTCGCTGGTGCGGGCCTGGAGCTGCTCGAGGGAAGGGGGTGTCGCGGTTTCGGGCATGGACGCTGGACTCCGGTTCAAGTCTGACGCTCTCGACGGGCGTGCGTCAAGGCGGTAACATACGCGTGAGACGCACGAATCACGACTGGTAGCGGGTGTGGAGGCGATCATGGCGCGGGACGACGAGCAGCTCGACGAGTTGGAAGAGGAAGACGAAGTGGACGAGGACGAGGAGATCGAGGGCGACGGCACTGTGCCGAGCGTCTCCCACGGCGCCTTGGGGTTCTTTGGAGGACTGGTGCTCGGCGTGCTGCTGGGTGCCGGGACGGCGCTGCTGCTCGCGCCCGAGCGGGGCACGATGGTGCGCCGGCGGATTGGCCGCCGGGTGCGGCGACTCCGCCACGACGCCGAGGAGAAGGTGGGCGAACTGCGAGACAACGCCGAGCACGAGTTCAAGCGGGCCCGCCGCCGGTTGCGCCACCGGCATCGCGACTGAGCCAGCGGCCGGGCCGGCCGTCACCGACCGGCGTCGGCGAGCTTCTTCGCGACCCGCTCGCGCAACGCCGCCGCCTCGGCGCGATGCTCGCGATCCAGCACGTCCGTGGGCGCCAATCCGGGAATCACGTCCAGCTGCGCGTTGGCGTCCGCCCACCGCTCGAGATCGGCGTACACCCGCGCCAAGTCCAACCGATGGAACAGGTACTCCGGCTTGATCGCCACCGCGCGCTCCAGGTGCACCACCGCCGAATCCCACGCCGCCCGATCCATGAACCCCGCGCCGAACAGCGTCTTGGCGAAGAACCGTTGGATGCCCGAGAGGCGCATCACCTCCGCGTGCCACGCGCCGAGCACGTGCTCGGCCCCGTCGTGCAGCGAGTCCAGCGCGGTGGCGCGCGCCGCCTCGTCGTAGATGATCCGCGCGAACCGCACGCGTTCCTTGCCTCCGCGCGTGCGCGACAGCTCCCCCAGCGCCAGCGCCACCGTGAAGTGACCCTCCGCCCCCAGCGAGTCCGCGGCCACCGAGCGCCGAGCATAGTCGGCGGCGACCTCGAACACGCTGTCCCGGAGCCGCCGCGACGACTCGTGCTCCCCCTTGATGAGCCGCGCGATA
Organism: uncultured Gemmatimonadaceae bacterium; assembly: GCA_964459705.1. Lineage (GTDB taxonomy): Bacteria > Gemmatimonadota > Gemmatimonadetes > Gemmatimonadales > GWC2-71-9 > JAOTWJ01. Next base: position 1,747 of record CAYWNR010000421.1, read on the forward strand.
TCCACCTCCGCCTCCGCCGCCCGCCACAGCGCCGGATACCACCCCGAATCCGCCGCGAGCATCCCCTTCAGCTCGATCATCTCGGAAACGGGCTTGAGCGCGTCGTGGAGACTGTCGATGGTGGCGAGACGATCCTCCCGGCCCTGCGCCGTCATCGGTGCGGCGGTGAGCATCAGGGCGCAGAGGACGACTACGACGGTCCCGACGGACCCGGCGGTCCCGGCGGTTCCGAAGGACGACACGCAGAACGCCGTCGATGCGGCCCGGTTCACCTCGGTGTTCCCCCGTTCGGTTGTTGCGTCGCCAGTCGCATCGGGTCCGTCGGGTCCGTCGGGTCCGCCGGGTCCGCCCAATGTTGATCCCCGCCCTCATCCACCGCAAGCGCCAAGGCGAACCGCTCCGCCCCGATGAATGGCGAGCGCTGATCGCGGAATTCGTGGCGGGCAGAGTTCCCGACTACCAGATGTCCGCGCTCTTGATGGCCGTCGTGTTCCAGGGCATGGCCGCTGACGAGCTGGACGCGCTGACGGACGCGATGCTCGCGTCGGGTGCCACGCTGACGTTTGGACCCGACGTGCCGCCGCGGGTGGACAAGCACTCGACCGGAGGCGTCGGCGACAAGGTCTCGCTCGTGCTGGCGCCGCTCGTTGCCTGTTGCGACCTCGCCGTGCCGATGATCGCGGGTCGGGGGCTGGGGCATACGGGTGGTACCCTCGACAAGCTCGAATCGATTCCCGGGTTCGAGACCGCGCTGTCGCGCGAGGACGCTGAGCGCCAGGTGGCGCGCATCGGATGTGTGGTCATGGGACAGACCCCGGACATCGCCCCCGCCGACCGCCGGCTCTACGCCCTCCGCGACGCGACCGCCACGGTCGCCTGTTTACCGCTCATCGCGGCAAGCATCATGTCCAAGAAGCTCGCGGAGGATCTCCAGGGGCTGGTGCTCGACATCAAGGTGGGGAGCGGCGCGTTTCTCCCCGAGCGGGACGACGCGGCGGCCCTCGCCACCACGATGATCGGGCTCGGCGCCGCGCGCGGCTGCCCCACGCGAGCGTTGCTCACCGCCATGGACCGCCCGCTGGGCCACGCGTGCGGGAACGCGCTGGAGGCGGAGGAGGCGATTCTCGCGCTCCGGGGCGAGGGGCCGCGGGAGCTGCGGGAGATCACGCTCGCGCTCGGCGTCGAGATGCTGTTGGCGGGCGGCCGGGAGCGGGAGAGGTCCGCCGCGCGCGCTCGGCTCGAAACGGCGCTCGATTCGGGCAAGGCGGCCGAGCGGTTCGGCGCGATGGTCGAGGCGCAGGGCGGCAATCCCGCGGTGATCGACGACCCCGCGGTGCTGCCGCAGGCACCGATGCAGCGCGTGTGGACCGCGCCGGCGTCGGGGTTCGTGCAGCGGGTGGATCCGCGACCGATTGGGATGGCGATCGTGGAGATGGGCGGGGGAAGGCGGACGATGGAGGACGATGTCGATCCCGCGGTCGGTTTCATTGTCACCGCCAAGCCGGGGGACAGGGTCGAGCGGGGTGAGCCGCTGGCGACGGTGTTTGGTCGGGACGACGAGGGGCTTGCGCTGGGAGCCCGGGCGCTCAGCGGAGCGATCGCGATTGGGCCGGAAACCGCGGAAGCCACGCCGTTGGTGATCGAGGTTGACGCGCAATCCGTGAGATTGGCTTGACGGGGCCGGTGGGACGCCGCCGTCGGGGTTCCGGCGTTGAAACGCCGGCTCGGCGCCTGCGGCGACGAAGTGCTGAAGCACTCTTGGAGCGGAGCGCCATTCATGGCGCGTCGGCGCGTGAGCGCCGCCGAGCCCGGCCTTCAGGCCGGGATCCCCGGAGTCGGGGTTCCGTCGCGGCGATACCCGTCGGGGTTCCGGCGTTGAAACGCCGGCTCGGCGCCTGCGGCGACGAAGTGCT
>CAYWNR010000422.1:0-3655 GCA_964459705.1 uncultured Gemmatimonadaceae bacterium
CGGAGCGGAGCGAGTCGACCGGATAGGCCGAGCTGGCCTTCATGTTGTGCGGCAGGCCCAGCGTGTGCCCGACCTCGTGCGACGACACGAAGCGGATGAGCTCGCCCATCAGGGAATCGTCGAACTTGACGTGACGGGCGGCCGGGTTCGCCGCGCCCGTCTGAATCAGGAACCAGTCGCGCACCAGGTTCATCACGTTGTGGTACCAGCCGATGTCGCTCTCCAGGATCTCCCCGGTGCGCGGGTCGGAGACGTGGGGACCGTACGCGTTCTGCACATCGGAGGCGAAATAGCGAATCACCGAGTAGCGCACGTCTTCCGGACTGAATTCGGGGTCCTCCGCCGGGGTCGGCGGATCCTTGGCGATGATGGCGTTCTTGAACCCCGCGGCCGCGAACGCCACGTTCCAATCCTCGATGCCCTGCTTGAGGTACGGGCGCCACTGCTTGGGGGTGGCCGGGTCGATGTAGTAGACGATCGGCTTCACCGGCTCCACCAGCTCGCCCCGCCGGAAGGCCGCCGTGTCCTTGGGCTCGAGTCGCCAGCGCGCGATGTAGCGCCGTTGGGCGGCCCGGTCCTCGTTCGTGCCATAGTCCGTCTGGCGCACCCCGAAGTAGCCCACGCGCTCATCGTACAGGCGCGGCTGCATGGGACGCTCGGGCAACAGGATCATGGATTGGTTCATCTCGAGCGAGATGGTGCCCGTGTTGGCCGCGCTCGGCGCCGCGCTCGCGTCATAGGTCAGCACGTGGCGGACCTCGATGTTCCGAGGATAGCTGTGTGCCCACATGACGTAGCTCCGGCTCTCGTCGAGCCGGCGCACGTGGTACTGCTCCCGGCGTCGCGATTGCAGACCGAGCAGGGGAACGTCCTTCGTGAACAACGGTGTCACGTCGATGACGACCGCCGAGCTGTCCGCGTTGAAGGCCTCGATGTCGAGGGCTTGAATGATGGGCTCGAAGTTCGAGGTCTGCACCGCGCGGGCAATGGGCAGCGAGTCGTTGGCGACGTTCACGTACGAGACGATGCGCAGGAGGATCTTCTGGTCCTGGCGCTGCCAGCGGACGACGTCTTCGTTGGCTTCCTCCCCGCCGTAGCCGATCCCGTTCTCGGTGCGCGCGATCCGGGTGACGAGCAGCATGACCTTGTCGAGCTGCGCCACGGGGATCTCGTAGTACAGCTTCTCCGCCACGCGGTGCACCTGGAACAGGCCCGAGTCGGTCTTGGCCTCGGCCGTGATGACGTCCTTGTAGGGTTTGGGCTTGCTCTGGGCCGCCCGAGCGGCACCTTGGCCCCGCGGTCCGGCAGCACCCTGCGGGCCTTGGGTCTGCTGCGTCTGTGGGGTATCGCCCCGCCGTTGCGGCGCGGGAGCCTGGCTTTGCGCCCGGGCGCACCCGCCCGCCGCGAGCACGACCGAGGAAAGGAGAATCAGACCGTCGAACCTTCGCATGGCGACTCCGAATATGAGAACCGACCGAACTACGCAGAACGCCGCCGGGATGTTGTGGAGGCGGCTAGCCGCCTAGCCGCCTAGTTGACATCCCCGCCCGCCAGGCCGAGGTTAGGTGACCCCAGCCTCGCAGGAGCGAACCATTATGAAGATGCGGTATGCCGCCTTCGCGGCGGCGGCGTTTGTTGTGGCCTGTACCGACACCGCCAATCCCGGGGATCCAGCCCCCCAGGTTCCGGCGGCCCCAACCGCGGTCACCTCCAAGATCCAGAATGACAGTCTCATCCTGACCTGGAACGAGGTGCCCGGCGCCACCAAGTACAACGTGTACATGGCGGCCGAAGTGGGCGTGAAGCGGGCGAACTACACCTCGCTCACGGCCAACATGTTCCATCCCAACGAGGTGGGCGGCAAGTTCGACCATCCCGCGGGCTTGAATCCGAACATGAAGTACTATCTGGTGGTCACCGCGGTGAACGCCAACGGCGAGAGTGCCGAGTCCTGCGAGGTCGCCGCCGAGTTGGCGACGAAGTTCGGCGAAACATGCAACTGACAGACGGCTAGACGCAGACGCCGAGACGGCAAGCGGACGGCGAGTGATCAGGTGATAGGATGCATCATTCCTGTCACCTCACCACTCTCCGTCCGCTTGCCGTCTCGGCGTCTGGTCTCTATCTCCGCCCAAAACCGATCGGGACCCCGACGCTGACGTAGATGTCGGATTGGAGCTTGGAGGTGTAGTCCGTCCCCGCGCTCCCGTCCGGATCCGACTTGTAGAAGTTGCCTTCGACGGTCACGTTCAGCGCGAATTTGGGCGTCACGTTGGCGCGGGCGCCGAACCCGACCACACCGCCGATGCTCGTCTTCTTCGTGATGTTCGCGAAGTCCCAGGTGGCGCCGCCCCGCTTCACCATCCCGCCGCCGACCAGCACGTAGAGGTTGGTGCGGGCCGGCCGGAAGACCACCCGGCCATTCGCCGTGATGATGTTGCCGGGGAGGGACACGCCCCCGGTCACGTTGGGGTCGGACGAGGTGAACTGGGTGCCGCTCGCCACGTACGCGCCGGCCGCCTCGATACCGATCGTGGGACTCACCCAGAACGTCAGGCGAGCGCCTCCGCCCGGCGCGGCGTATTGGCGCTCGGAGATCGCACCGGACGTGGCGAGCTTCCCGAGGGCGTAGTAGCTCGTGAAGAACGGCGTGAACTCGGCCACGTACTGCGCGTGGGCCCGGGCCGTCACCCCGCCGGCCACCATCAGCGCGAACGTGGTCACGGCAACCCGGACGAACTGTCGGTTCTGCATGTAGCTGACCTCCAGCAGGAGTGATGGAACCGGCGCCTACCGCCGGACCGCCTGGACGGGCGCGGGAGCATTCGCCCGTTGCGTACCGCCCGTGCCCAACTGCCCCTGGGCGTTGTCCCCCCAACACTGTACGTCGCCACCCGTCGTCACACCGCACACATGGGCATCGCCCGCGGCGATCGTGGTGAACGCGCCGCTCACGCGGACCGGCGACCGCGAATTGCCACTGGCGCCGTTCCCCAACTGACCCTTGTCGCCCTTCCCCCAGCACCACACCGCGCCGGCCGCGGTCCTCGCGCAGGCGAACTGATCGCCCACCGTAATGTCGGTGAAGCGGGCGGTCGCCTGCACTTTGTCGGGCCGGCTCGAGAAGCCCGCCCCCCAGCAGTAGGCGGCCCCGCTCCGGGCGACGCCGCACGTGGACTCCTTGCCGGCGGCGATGCCGGTCAACGTATCACCCCGGATGTCCACCCTCTCGGGCGAGCGTCGGTTTTCCGGAATCCCGATTCCCAACTGATTGGCGAAGCCGTAGCCCCAACAGTAGGTCCCGTCCGTCGCGATCCCGCACGTGTGCTGGCCACCCGCCGCGAGCGCTGTGTAGTGGAGGTCGCGGTCGACGGGGACGGGCGAGTTCTGGTCTTTCGTGCTGTTGTTCCCCAACTCGCCGTTGCCGCCCTTGCCCCAGCACCAGGCCTTCCCATCCGTCGCGACGCCGCACGTGTGGTCGCCGCCCGCGACGATCTGCCGGAATCGCTGCCCGCCGGTCACGGCCACGGGAGTCGTGGAAGCTTTGGCGGTGCCGTTCCCGAGCTGCCCGCCGTTGTTGGCGCCCCAGCAGAACACGCGCCCGTCGTTCGCGAGCCCGCACGAATGGTGGGCGCCCGAGACGACACTCTTGAGC
>CAYWNR010000423.1:0-3650 GCA_964459705.1 uncultured Gemmatimonadaceae bacterium
GGACCGCGCCGAGGTAGTTGCCGATGTGGAGTTCGCCGGAGGGCTGGATGCCGGAAAAGACGCGCGCCATGGCGTGCAAGCTATGACCTGACCATGGGGCCTCGCAAGGTGGCTTCCCATCAAGACTTGCTCGACCTGGCCCTGCGGGCCGGCGAGCGCGCCGCGGCGTTCATTCGGAACTCCGCGCGCCCCGAGACCGCCGCGTGGGATCGGAAAGCACGCAACGACTTCGCCACCGACGTGGACCGAGAGGCCGAGCGGATCATCACGGACATCCTCCTCGCCGGTGCGCCCGGGTCGAGAGTGTTGGGTGAAGAGTCGTCAGCGTCGGGTCCGCCGGGGCCGCCGGGGCCGCCGAATCTCACCTGGGTAGTGGATCCGCTCGATGGGACGACCAACTTCTTGCACGCCTATCCGATGTATGCCGTCAGCATCGCGGCGATGATGGACGGCCAACCGGTTGCTGCAGTCGTAGCGGACGTAGTGCGTGAGGTGACCTACCGCGCGGTAGCTGGGGCGGGCGCGTGGTGTGGGGAGCGACGGCTCGCGGTCTCCACGATCGCGGAACCGGCACTGGCGTTGATCGGGACGGGATTCCCTTTCAAGGCTCCGGCGAGCGCGCGCATCGCCGAGTACCTCGCCCAGTTCACGCGAGTCCTTCACGCCTCGAGCGGCATTCGGCGCGCCGGTTCCGCCGCGCTCGATCTCGCGCACGTGGCTGAGGGGCGGTTGGACGGCTTCTGGGAGATCGGGCTCGCGGCTTGGGACATCGCAGCAGGCGTGCTGCTGGTGCGCGAAGCGGGCGGCGTGGTGACAGATTTCGCTGGGCAGCCGGCGTCCATCGCGCCCGGGGATTTCGTCGCGGGGTCGCCCGCGATGCATCCGTGGCTGCTGGGGCAAATGTCTTGAGCGCAGAGGGGCAGAGAGAAGGCTGAACGTAGATCCGGCCCACTCTCGGGGGTCTTCAGGCGAATAGGGGCCTGCCTCGAGCTACGACGCCGCCATCGTCAGAAACGCCAGGCGCGACGCCAGCTCCTGGTGCTCGATGCCCGACAGCCCCGGCTTGATGGTTTCCAGCAGCTCATGCAGCGCGGTCGTCGCGAACGAGTAGCCACGACGTTGGACGCGGGGCGGCGGCAAACCGACGCGGCGACGGACCTGCATGTTGACGAGGCGCTGATCGATCCGGGCCTTCGGAAACCGATTCACCAGCTCGGTGGCCAGGACCTTCACGTTGGCGCTGAAGCTGGCGGTGACCCGACCGCGCAATCCGGCGAATCCCGTCTCGGCATGAAGGAACGTCCAACGGCGCAGCGTCGTGTTGACGACCGCATAGACGTCGAGGAAGGACGCCGGAAGGGCGTGCTTCACTTCTTCGACCCGGGCGGAGAACCACACGGCGATGAGGGGCAGTTCGTACGGGAGCGTGAACGGGCTCACCGCCTCGAGGGCAAGCCCATCGGCTTCGAAGTTGAAAAAGGGGACGACCGCGCGGTCCGGAATCTCCGCGAGCGCCGCCCCGGGGATCATGACGGCGCTGAACCCGGTTTGCGACAGGCCGTTCGCCACGGCGTTCGCGGTGACGACGTCTTCCTCGGCGATCCATATCTCCGGGACCTGGTAGTGCATCTTGAGTCGGAGATCAGCCGGGGCGAGCCCCAGCAGCGGGGCGGCCGCCGCGACATCCACCTCGCCGTGGGGCGGGTGGGAAACAACGAGCGTCGGTCCCTGCATGGAACCGCTACGCCGGCGCCTCGGCCGGCGCCAACGTGAGAATCCGCGGGCCGCCCTCGTCGATCATCACGGTGTGCTCGAAGTGCGCCGACCACGTCCCGTCCCGACTCACCACGGTCCACTTGTCGCCGAGCGTGCGAATCTCGGGCCCACCCATCGTGACCATCGGCTCGATGGCGATCGTCATCCCGCGCACGAGCCGCGTGCCGCGCTTGGGCTTGCCATAGTTGGGCACCTGGGGCTCCTCGTGGAAGCTCGTCCCGATCCCATGCCCCACCAGCTCGCGCACGACGCTGAAGCCCGCCCCCTCGGCCACCGTCTGGACCGCGTGCCCGATGTCACCCACGTGGTTCCCCACGCGTGCCCGCGCGATCCCCGCCTCGAGCGCCTCCTGCGTCACGGCCAGCAGCTTGTGCCGATCCTCCGCGATCTCGCCCGCGGGCACCGTGAGCGCCGAGTCGGCGTGCAGGCCTTCCACGCACACACCGCAGTCCACGCTCAACAGGTCGCCTTGTCGAAGCACGCGTTTCTTGGAGGGAATACCGTGGACGATTTCTTCGTTGATGGACGTGCAGAGCGACTTGGGAAAGCCGTACAAGCCCTTGAACGAGGGCGTCGCGCCGGGGTGACTTCGGATGAACTCCTCGGCCAGGTCGTCGAGCTCCTCGGTCGAGACCCCCGGCCGCACGTGCCGGGCGACCAGATGGAGCGTCTCGGCGACGATCACGCCGGCGCTCGCCATGATTTCGACCTCGCGCGGTGACTTGAGCGTGATCACTGCGTCGCCTTGTACACGCGTTCGGCGATCTCGTCGACCGTTCCCTTGCCGTCAATGCGCGTCACGAGGCTCCGCCGGTCGTAGAACGCGATGAGTGGCGCCGTCTGCTCGCGATAAACCGCCTGACGCTTCCGGATGGTGTCGGGGGTGTCGTCGCTCCGTCCCTCGAGCTCGGCGCGGCGGACCATCCGCTGCACCAGCTCCTCCTCGGGAACGTCGATCAAGAGCGCCTTGTCCACCTGCCGCTGCTGCGAGGCGAGGAGCTTGTCCACCGCCTCGGCCTGTGCCTGGGTCCGCGGAAACCCATCCATGATGAGTCCCCGCGCGGCTTCCGCCGATCCCAGCACCTCGTTGATCAGGCCGAGAATGACGTCGTCCGGCACCAGGAGCCCCTTCTCCATGAATCCCTTGGCCTTAGTACCGAGCGCGGTGCCGTCCTTCACGGCGGCCCGTAGCAGGTCGCCCGTCGAGATCTTCGGAATGCCAAGCCGGGTCGAGAGCAGAGCACCCTGCGTGCCCTTTCCCGAACCCGGCGCCCCGAGAATGATGAGGTCCACGACCACTCCTTACATATAGCGCCGGCGCCCACGGAACTTGACACGGCCCTGCTTCATGAAATCGTCGTAGTGCCGCAAGTGCAGGTGCTGTTGCATTTGAATCCACGTATCGAGCCCCACGCCCACCACGATGAGCAACGCGGTGCCGCCGAACCGGAACGGGACGTTGAACGCGTCAAAGATCCAGAACGGCAGCAGGGCGATGAGACAGAGGAACAGCGCCCCGGGCAGCGTGACACGGCTCAGCACGTCGTCGATGTAGTCGGCGGTGGCCGCGCCGGGTCGGACTCCGGGAATGAACCCGCCCTGTTTCTTCAGATTCTCCGCCAAGTCCACCGGATTGAAGATGATGGACGTGTAGAAGTACGTAAAGAACACGATCAAGACGCCGTACGTCGAGTAGTAGGCGAGCGTGCCGGGCGCGAACACGTCGGCGAAGCCCTTCAGCCAGGGCACGCTCGTGAACGCCGCCAGCGTCCCCGGTACGATGATCAGCGACTGCGCGAAGATGATGGGCATGACGCCCGCGGAGTTGATCCGGATCGGGATGAACGTCTTTTGCCCTTCCCGAATCCGCCCGC
>CAYWNR010000424.1:0-3639 GCA_964459705.1 uncultured Gemmatimonadaceae bacterium
CCCGGATCAGCGGGTGGATGGCGTCCGGGAAGTGCGCCCACGAGAAGAACACGCCCGAGAAGACCCACATCGGTACCATCACGACGTTCATCAGGCCCGAGACGCCTTCCACCGTCTGGGCCCGGCTGGCCACCAGCAGCCCGAGTCCCGAGAACGCGAGGGCTCCCGCGAGCACGATGACCGCCACGAGCACCAAGGACCCCCGCACCGGCACGCCGAACGCGACGACGCCAAAGCCAAGGACGGAGACGACCTCGAGGACCAGAAACGCCAGCCGCGCGAGCGCCTGGGACAGCAAGAACTGGCTGCGCCGCATTGGGGATGCCTGAAGGCGCCGCAGCAGCTTGGCGCTCCGCGTGCGCACGATGCCGAACCCGATGCCCCACATTCCCGTGCTCATGATGTTGAGCCCGAGCAGGCCGGGAATGAGGAAGTCGATGTAGCGCGATCCCGGCTCCGTGATGAGAGCGTCGCGGATCACGATCAGGTCGTGCCGCCCGGCGCCGCGCTGGAGCGCCGCATCAGCCTCGAGACGGGCCAGCCGGCTTTCACTCCGGGTCGAATCGAACTGGAACGTGACCCACGGCCCCGGGATCACCACGAGCGCCACGCGTCCCGACCGCAGTCGCTGGTAGGCCTCGAGCGAATCCAATTTCACGACCCGCAGCTCGGGCACGGCGGCGAGGGCGCTCACCGCGCTGTCCGCGCCGGGGCCGGCCTGCACCGCAACACTCAGCGCCTGCGGCGCCCGGTTCCGGAACGCGACACCGAGCGCGAGCGCCAGCAGAATGGGGAAGGCGAACACCCAGAACAGGGCCTCGGGCTCGCGCGTCAGCTCGCGGAGACGCCAGAGGGTCAGGTGGACGAGCGGCGGCCCCGGGTGGTCAGCCATCGCGCAGGCTCCGTCCGGTCAGACGGAGGAACACGTCTTCGAGCGTCGCGTGATGGGTGGCGAGGCGCGTCAGCTCCGCGCCTTCCCGACCGAGCAGCGCCAACAAGGCCGGCACGGTGGTGTGGGGTTGCGCGACCGTCAGCCGCACACCGCCGTCTTCCGGACGCACCTCCCGCACGCCCGGCAACGCCCGGAGATGCTCGGGTGCCGGCGGGTCCCCCCCCACCGCGAATTCCACGACGTGCTCGGCGCCGAGGGACGCAATCAGCTCGCGCGGCGTCCCGAGCGCGATCACGCGGCCGTGATCGACGACCGCCACCCGATCGCAGAGACGCTCCGCTTCATCCATGTAGTGCGTCGTGAGCACCACCGTCCGCCCGGCGGCGCGGAGGGTCCCGAGCACGTCCCACAACTGTCGCCGTGCCTGCGGATCGAGCCCGGACGTCGGCTCGTCGAGGAACAACAATTCGGGCTCGCTCACGAGGGCAACCGCGAGCGCCAGCCGCTGGCGCTGCCCCCCCGAGAGGTTCTTCACCCACGCCTTCTTCTTCTCCTCGAGTTCCACGATTCCGAGGGCGCGCTCCGCCGGCATCCCGTGGCGATAGAAGCTCCGGAACAGCCGTGTGGTCTCGAGCACCGTGAGCTTCTCGGGAAACCGCGTTTCCTGCAGCTGCGTACCGATACGCTGTCGCAGCTCGTGCTCGTGATCCCCCCACGTCCGTCCGAGGATCTGCACGTCGCCGGCGTCCGCCGGGAGGATGCCCTGGAGCACCTCGACGGTCGTGGTCTTCCCCGCCCCGTTGGGGCCGAGCAGCCCAAAACACTCACCGAAGCGCACGTCGAGGTCGAGTCCATCGACGGCGACGACGTCGCCGTAGCGCTTCACCAGTCCATGACAGCGGATCGCGGAGGTGTCCGGCATTGCGGTCGCAATCAAACGAATGGCCGCGGGCCGGCGCAACCCGCCGTCAGGCCTGTGCATCGGAGGCGATTACCTTTGCTCCATGTTCGGGACCGCGCTGCGGTGGCTTGGCGTGATCGTGATCATCTACGGGGTGGTCACGGTGCTCGCGTGGCGGCTCCAGGATCGCCTCGCGTTTCCGTCGCCGCGGTCGAAACTGCCGGAGCCGAGTACCGTGGGCCTGACCGACGGACGCCTGGTCACCGTCACCACCGAGGACGGCGTGGTTCTCCGGGGGTGGTATCTGCCCCCCGCCCCCGACGCCCCGCACCCCGCGCCGGGCTTGATCTGGTTTGGCGGGAACATGGAGACCGTGGGTGGGGTCTGGCCGGTGATCGTGGCGTGGAAACCGCCGGAATTCGGATTGCTCGCGCTCGACTACCGCGGCTACGGCCAAAGCCAGGGCGACGCCTCCGAAGCCGGCTTGTACCGCGACGGCGAGGCCGCCTGGACCTTCCTTTCCGCTCAGCCGGAGATCGACCCCCGCCGAATCGCCGTCTATGGTCGTTCCCTCGGGGCGGCGGTGGCCCTGCATGTCGCCACGGTGCGGCCGGCCCAGGCGGTGGTCCTGGAATCCCCGTTCTCGAGCGCCGCGGACATGGCCCGGCGCCACTACTGGTACCTGCCGCCGGGACTCGTGCGGCTGCGCCTCGACAACGTCGCCCGCGCCCGTCAGCTCCGCGTCCCGCTCATGGTGATCCATGGGGAAAACGACCGGATCGCACCGATCCGCATGGGGAAGGCCGTGGCGGAAGCGGGCCGCGCACGCGAGTTCCTCGCGCTGGCTGGCGCCGGTCACAACGACACGTTCGCGGTGGGCGGCGAACGGTATCGCGATGCGATGCTCCATTTCCTCCGTGAGGTAGTGCGGTGACCCCCGATTTCTCGCCCGATGCGTTCGCGCGCACGCTGTCGCGCGTCCAGGAGCTGGCGGTCGCTTATCTCCGGACCCTACCCGAGCGCGCGGCGTTCCGACGTCCGCCGGACGACGTCGTCCGCCGCTTCGAGGCGGCGGCGTTGCCCGCCACGGGGACGTCCGTCGATACCATCCTGCACGAGATCGAGCGTGACATCCTGCCGTATTCGCTCGGCATCGGCCATCCGCGCTGGTGGGGGTTCATTCGCGCCAGTCCGAGCCCAATCGGCATGGCTGCCGACCTGCTGGCCGCCACCATGAACAACAACTGCGCCGGCAGCGCGCAGATCGCCACGTTCGTCGAGATGACGGTCATGCGCTGGCTGGCCGAGCTGGTCGGCTACGACGCCACGGCGGGCGGGCTGCTGGTGAGTGGCGGATCCGCGGCGAACTTCGTGGCGCTTTCGGCGATGCGCGAGGCGATGCTCCCGGGCACCCGTGTGGAGGGACTCACCGTCGCGAACGTGCTGCCGGTCGTGTACGTGACGCCCGAAACCCACGCGTGCATTCGCCGCGCGGTCGAGCTGTTGGGATTGGGCAGCAACGCGCTCCGCCTCCTGCCGGCTGACGATCAGCTCCGCATGGACCCCACCGTGCTCGCGCGCGCGGTGTCGGACGATCGCGCCGCCGGCCGCCATCCACTCTGCGTCGTCGCCACGGCCGGAACGGTGAACACCGGTGCCATCGACCCTCTGGCCGCCATCCGCGACGTCGCCCGAGCGGAAGGACTCTGGTTTCATGTGGATGGGGCATACGGCGCCGTGGGTGCCGCGCTGCCGGAGCTGGCTGACCGCTACGCCGGCCTCGCCGACGCCGACAGTCTCACCATCGACCCGCACAAATGGCTCTACGTGCCGTACGAGGCGGGCG
>CAYWNR010000425.1:0-3636 GCA_964459705.1 uncultured Gemmatimonadaceae bacterium
GCATCACGTCGCCACGATTCGCAAGGTCCGGAACCGCCTGATGAACGTGTCGACCCGATGCAAAGGGCTGGTGACGGACGAGGTGATGAGCGGCGACCTCCCGTTCGGTGCGTTCGAGGACCGGGCGGTGTACGCCGTGGACGTGGCCGGTCTGGACCAGCTCGGGCAGGACCTCGTGTTCACGCGGATCGTCTCCAAGCTGCGCGAGCATCTGGAGCGCCGCGACCTAGGGGTCGAGAACGTCGTAGTGTTCGTGGACGAGCTGAACAAGTACGCCCCCGCGGACGGACCCGACACGTACGTGCGCAAGATGCTGCTCGATCTCTCGGAGCGGGGGCGGTACCTGGGGCTGGTGCTGTTCGGCGCGCAGCAGTTCCGCTCGCAGGTCCATCGCCGGGTCGTCGGGAACGCCGGCACCACGGTCTACGGCCGCATGGACGGCGATGAGTTGGCAACGCCCGGCTACCAGACGCTGTCGGTGGCCACCAAGAGCAAGCTGGCGACGTTGCCGAAGGGCGAGTTGATGGTGCGGCACCCGCATTTCACCCAGCCCGTGTTCGTCCGCTTCCCGCGTCCGCCGGTGCTCGCGGGCCGTCAGGGGGTGGAGCGGTTTCCGCCGGTGCCCGACGTGCCGTTCGCCGACGCGATCGTCCGGCAGCTCGTCGCGCTCGATCGCGGGATGGCGCCGCAGCGCGCGCACGACCTCATCGCGGGCCGCCGGGAGGACGACGTCCGCCGCGCGCTGTTGGCCACGCGCCGGGCACGGCCCGCGGATGTGCTGGCCTTTTTCACGGCGCGACTCGGCACGGCGGTGCGCCGCCAACGGGTCGATGAGGAGTCGGCCGCCGCCGTGTCGCCGCTCAAACCGCTGGAGGATCCCTATGCTCCCACGTAACGGCTTCTTCGTCGGAGCCCTGGCCGCGCTCGCCGCCGGCGGGCCGCCCCTGCGCGCACAGGAGGCGGTGACCATCCGGTACCAGCCGCCGACCACCCGCGCCGTCCAGACGCGCACGGACGTGCACACGCTCGTCACGCTGAACGGCTTCCCGTCGCTGCCGGACGGCTCGACGCTCGAGGAGGAGGTGTTGATCGGCGCGACGCAGCGCGTGATCGGACCCGGCACCGGCGGCACCGTGGTCGAGGTGGCGGTGGATTCGGTGCGTGGGCGGACGCGGCTCGCCGGCGGCGGCTGGCACGATCTCGTGAGCGCTCCCCTCGAGGCCGGTGTGGCCCGGGCGGTCGTGTCCGATCAGTTCAAGGTGGTTGGGATCCAGAGCAAGGGTGAAGCGGACGCGGACGTGCTGCAGGCGATGGGAGGCTTCGTGATTGGGTTGGGGTTCGCGTTCCCGAGCGACCCAATCCCGGTTGGCGCGACGGTACCCACGGGCGGCCACGTCCGGGTGCGGGTCCAGACCGATTCGACCACCGGGCTGGCGCTCGACGAGGTCATGCTGGGCGACCTCGCCATCACGCTCGACAGCGTGGTCCACCGTCCCGGCGACGACCTGTCGTACTTCCAGTTCCGCGGCGACTTCCCGTCGCGGGAGGGGAGCGAGACATTGGAGTCGGGTGGCCAGACGTCCAGCTACGGCGGCGGCTTCGCGGGCCGGTTCGTGTGGTCTGGGGGATGGAATGCGATCGCCTCCGCCGCGGTCCGGGTGCGTGTCGAGGGGCGCATCCACCTGGACGGACCCCGCGGCAAGCAAGAGGCGCAGGTCACCTGGGATCGCACGCTCATCCACCGCCTCCGACCCTGAACTCGTGAAGCTCGCGCACCTCGCGGACCTGCACCTCGGGTTCCGCCAGTACACTCGCCAGACCCCGCAGGGGATCAACCAGCGCGAGGCGGACGTGGCGCGGGCGTTCCGCGGGGCGCTCGACGACGTCATCGGGCAGCGACCGGATTTGATCATCGTGGCGGGCGACCTGTTCCACTCGGTTCGTCCGACGAACACGGCCATCCTGGATGCCTTCCGGCGGCTCCAGGACGTGCGGGCGCGGCTGCCGGACACGCCGCTCGTGCTGGTCGCCGGGAACCACGATACGCCGCGATCGGCCGAGACCGGATCCATCCTGCGGCTGTTCGAGGCGATTCCGGGCGTGCACGTCGTTGCCTACGAACCGCGACGCCTGGTGTTCCCCCAGATGCAGACCGCCGTGCTCTGCGTGCCCAACGGCGCGTGGGGCGGTGGGTCCAAGCCCGCGGTCGAGCCGGATCCGGACGCCAAGTGGAACGTGCTGGTGACGCACCGCGAGGTGGAGGGGGTGCTCCCGTACGGGGCCTCGGCGGCGCTCAGCTACGGTGCCCCGCCCATTCGGCGGACCGACCTCAACGCGAGCGCGTTCGACTACGTGGCCCTCGGTCACTATCACGTGGCGACCAAAGTGGAGCCGAACGTCTGGTACGCGGGGGCCCTGGAGTACGTGACCACGAATCCGTGGACCGAGTGCCGCGAGCGGGGCGCGGCCAAGGTCGTGGGGGAGAAGGGCTGGCTGTTGGTTCACCTCGGCGCGCGCCTCGCGGTGAAATTCCGGCCGGTGGAGCGCGCGCGCCGCGTGATCGATCTCGATCCGCTGGAAGGGACGGGCCTGGGCGCGGCCGAGCTGGACCGGGCGGTGGCCGAGCGCCTGAACGCGGTGCGGGGCGGGATCGACGCGGAGGTCGTGCGGCTGGTGGTGTACAACGTGGATCGTCTCACGGCGCGCGATTTGGACCACGCCGCGATCCGCGAGTGGAAAGCACGCGCGCTCCACCTCCGGCTCGATCTCCGGCGACCGGAACCGGTTCGCGGCGGGGTCCTGCTCTCGAGCGGGCAGCGCCAAACGCTGCCCGCCTTGGTCGGGGAGTACCTGCGCGCGCGTGACCTCCCGCCGGGCGTCCCGCGCGATCGGTTCGTGGCGCTGGGGACGGAGTATGTGACGCGCGCGGACCGCGAGGACGGCTAGTGCGTCTCGAGCGGCTGCGCCTGGTCAACTTCCGGCAGCACGCGGACACCGACATCACCTTCGGGTCGGGCATCACGGGCATCATCGGCCCCAATGGCGCCGGCAAGACCACGCTGCTCGAAGCGATCGCGTGGGCGCTGTACGGCACGCCGGCGGTGCGGGGGTCGCGGGACTCCATCCGGTTCAACCGCGCGGCCGCGCGGTCGCCGGTCCGGGTCGAGGTGGAGTTCACGCTCGGCGGCCATGCGTTCCGCGTGCTCCGCACGCTGTATGGGGCCGAGCTGTACGAGGACCGGGCGGACGCGCCGGTGGCGAACAGCGCGCAGGAAGTGACGAACCGTGTCGAGCGGGTCCTCGCCATGACGCGCGAGGAGTTCTTCAACACGTACTTCACCGGCCAGAAGGAGCTGGCAGTGATGGCCACCCTGGGCGCCGCGGACCGGGGGCGGTTCCTCTCGCGGTTGCTGGGCTACGAGCGTCTGCGGATCGCGCAGGGGAGCTTGCGCGAGGCGCGGACCGGGTTGCGGGGCGAGCTGCTGGGGTTGGAACAGCAGTTGGGCGACCCGGAGTCGCTCGCCAAGGAGGCGGAGGACGCGGAGGGGCGGCGCGCCGCGGCGGAGACCGGCGTGGCCGAAGCGGAGCGGGCGCAGCGCACGGCGCTCGAGCGGCGCGAGGTCACGGGACCCGCGT
>CAYWNR010000426.1:0-3620 GCA_964459705.1 uncultured Gemmatimonadaceae bacterium
TCGCGAGTCGCCTTGTACTCCGGGAAGATCTCGTGCCGGAAGGACGTGCCTGCATCGTGGACCCACGCCACGTATGCCGGCCGCCGCTCACGCACGAGTCGGAGCAAGAAGTTGGCGACGCCCCACGCCACGGACGTGTTTTCGCCACGGCTCGTGGTGAGCGGCCGGGCGATCATTGCGAAGAACGCCCGGTAGATGAGCGCGTAGCCGTCAATCAGGAAGAGCTGTGGGTGGTCCGGCATCGGGGGAGAACTTACTGCGAACGGAAACGCCCCGCCCGACGGCGCGAGCGGGGCGTCCACTTCGAGGGTCGAAGGCCTAGACCCGCATCACGTTGCGGGCGTGGAGGCCGCGGTCGCGGGTTTCGATCTCGAACTCGACTTCTTCCCCTTCACGCAGGGTCTTGAAGCCGTCCATCTGAATGGCCGAGAAATGGACGAAGATATCCCCGCCCGCATCATCCTGGGCGATGAACCCGTAGCCCTTGGCGTCATTGAACCACTTTACCTTCCCGCGCATGAACAGCCTCCGACAGGTGGAACGGCGATTCTGCGCCGGGGTCCCGAATGTGTCAAGCGACCAGCGCGACCACCAGTCCGGCCGCCGGCGCGACGAGCAGGTTGTCGTCCAAGGGCCCGGACCAGCGCTCCGCAGCCGCCGCCGCGACGCCGGCCAGCACTGCCGCGCGAAGGGGAAGGCCAAGGACGAGCACGGCACCCGCCGCCGTGAGCGCGACGGCGGCCGAACCGACCATACTCTTCCGCGCTCCGCGCCCGAACCGGCTTCCGACCAGCGCTCCGGCGGGATCGGCGAGCGCCCCAACCAGCAGCCCCGCCACACCGGCCGGTGGGGGGAGCCACACCACAATGGCGTATCCCACGGCCAGCCACATGGCCCCGCTCGGACGGGTGCGTTCGCGATCCCGGTACACGGGGACGAGCCTCTCCAAGGAACGCCGCACGGCCGGGATCCGTAGGCGCAGGGACTCGACGAGGACACCCGCGGCGGCGAGACAAACGGTCACCGCCCGCAGCGATCCCAGCGAGGTGAGACCCAAGACCGCGAGGACGGCGGTACTCGCGTGCAGCGCGCGACGGAGTCCGTCACGCATCAGGGATCCTCCGCGGGTGGGTAGAGCAAGCGATACAAGATCCGATTGCGGACGACCGCGCGCACGTACTCCTGCGTTTGGGGATAGGCGAACTGCTCGACAATCCCTTGGGGGTTCTTCGCGCCGGGCGGGCGCGGCCGGCGTGGGGCCAGGGGCGCGCCGGCGTTGTAGGCGGCCAGCGCTGCCACGACGTCCCCGTCGAAGCGCGCGAGGAGCCCCGCGAGATGGCGGCAGCCGAGATGCATGTTCGCGTCCGGAACGGCCAACCAAGCGTCCTCCCAGTCAACGTGCGCGCGCCTTGCGACCTCGCGGGCCGTGGCGGGCATGAGCTGCATGTACCCGACGGCACCGGCCCGGGAGCGGGCACCTGGGGAGAACCACGACTCCTGGCGAATGAGCGCGGCGACGAGGTACGGGTCGAGTCCGTGCTCGCGGGCTTCCGCCTCGACGAGTGCGCGGTTCGGCCATGGGAATACCGCGCGGAGCACGCGCGGATCGTTGAAGCCAATCCGTCGCACGGCGGCGTACCCCAGGCGGATGGGTTCCCCACCGCGCCCGCGCGCTGCGAGCCCGTCGGCCAGATCCAGCATCGCCTGGGGATCCTCCCAGTCGCGCTCGAGCAGGCCGGTCACCAGCTGGTCGGCCTCGGCGTCGAACCCGAGCACCTCGAGGATGTCGAGCTGGCGGAGCCACCGCACCACCACCGGCGACGGCACCCGGGCCGGAGACGCGCTGACATCCGGCGCCGGTGCCCCGACGGCATCCCGAGCCAGGGCACCGTAGTAGCCCAGAGAGTCCGCCATCGCGAGCTCCGCCAGGGTCTCGCGCCCGACCGCCCGATCATGGACGGCGAGCTGTGCCCTGCCGAGGAGAAAGCGCGTTCTGGGTGACGTCGGCCGCTGCCGGCGCGCCTCGTCTTCGAGGTAGGGAATGGCCGCCGCGGTATCATGGGCATCGAGCCGGGCCTGGGCGAGCCGAAGACGGGCCCGGGAGGCCGCCCCGTCGGTCGGCCATCGTTCAATCACATCCCGCAGCAGCCGCTCGCTCCCAAGCGCGTCCGCCGCGAGATACAGGGCGTCCGGAGCAAAGCGATCGGTCGGGTGGCCGGTCGCGAACTGTTGGAGGGCGGCGGCCGCCGCCGCTCGCTCCCCCAATCGGAGACGCGCCCGCGCCAACTGGAAGGCGCCACCATCGCCGGCCAGGCCATAGACCCGCAGCGCCTCCCGCCGCTGGCCTGCCTGCTCGAGCCAACCAGCCCACGCCAGCAGGGTAACGACCGAGCTGTCACCCAGACGAACCGCTAACGCCGCGAACTCCGCGGCGAGACGCGGATCGCGCAGGGTGCTCGCCCCCCGAGCGGCGGCCACTGCCGCCTCCGGCCGGATGGGGCGGATCTCTTCGCCAAGGAGCGCGACGGCCCGCCGGACGTCGGCCGTGTCGGATCCCTCCGTCGCACCGACCGCGTAGCGACGTGCGGCGGCCGTGTCACCGCGCGCGATGGCCAGCTCCGCCGCTGCACCACCGAGCTGGGCGGCCTCCAGCAGGGACTCCGCCGAGACCGGATCGCCGAGCAGCAGTCGCTGTCGGGCTCGGATGCCGAGGACCGTGCGCCACGCCGTCGGCGGTGCCATGGCGAGGAGACTCTCGGCACGCGCGGTGTCCTGGGTGAGCGCTGCCTCGCGCAGCGCGAGCCAGCCCGCCACGTCTGGCAGCTGGCGCCGAGCACGTCGGTACGCGGCCACGGCCGAGTCTTGCCGGCCGGCTCGCGCAAGCGCGTCCGCGCTCTGAGCAACGCACATCCCCGCCCCCGTACCGTTGCCCAACCGTGCCGACGCACTGAAGGCGTGGGCCGCCACGAGCCAATCCCCCCGGAGTGCCGCGACGCGCCCGCTGAGGTCCAGGCGAGCAGCGGCGTCCAGCACGTCGCCGTGACGGGCGAGGAGTGTGGCGGCCCTATCGGGCAGGCCCAGATTCACGGCGGCGGTGATGGCTTCCCGGACCGACAGGCTGTCCGCGACGGAGTCGGACCAGTCCGTGATCCTGTGCCAGGCGCCGGGCACCACGTCGTGGATGGGGAGCGCCTGGGCGGACAGGGTGCCGCCCGTGGCGAGATGCACGACCAGAAACGCCCCGCACCGCCAGAGAGCCCGGCTCAGCCTCTGCTCCGGATGGCGTTCAGGGCCCGCTGGTAGTCGCCCCGCGAGGCCGGCGTCAGCCGAAAGCGCCCGAACCCCGTGTCATCGATGAAATCGAGGGACACGCGTTCCTGGAGGTAGTTCCACCGGATGATTCGCACCGGCCCTTGCAGGTCCGAGCTGGAGTCGAAGATCTCATCCGGCTCACCCAGCGTGATGAAGACTTCGCCGCGGTCCGTGGTCCAGCCGGCCACGCCGACCTCGTGGAAGCGCTGGTTGGCCTCCTCGACCCGGCGGAAATACTGCTCGAGCGCCTCGTTCCCCGGGCTGGCCGGGTTCGGATCGTTCGCGCGCCAGAACTCCCGCCACAGCAC
>CAYWNR010000427.1:0-3614 GCA_964459705.1 uncultured Gemmatimonadaceae bacterium
CTACTCTGGTGGTGCGCCTTCGAGGGTCGACGCGTGGGCATGCGTCCCGGAAAAGTAGTCCTTCGTGAGCTTGGCGACCGTGCCGCCGAGGAATGCCAACCCAATCAGGTTGGGAAACGCCATGAAGCCGTTCAGGAGCGTACCGATCGCCCACACCACCGGCACCGAGATCACCGATCCCAAGAGGATCAGCGCGGTGAAGATGTAGCGGTACGGGGCAATGGCGCGCGACCCGAACAGGAACTCGATGCACTTCTCCCCGTAGTAACACCACCCGATGAGCGTGGAGAATCCAAACAGGAAGCTCGAAAGCGCTACGACGCCGGAGGCGAACGGAATACTGGTACTCATGGCGGCGGCCGTCAGATCGCCGCTGGCGCCCTGATACGCGGGGTCGGTCCACAAGCCTGACTCGAGAATGACGAAGGCGGTCATCGAGCACACGACGATGGTGTCGGTGAACACCTCGAACACGCCCACCGTGCCCTGCTCCGCCGGGTGGCGCACGTTGGCGATGCCGTGGGCGATGGGCGCCGACCCGAGACCGGCCTCATTCGACAGCACGCCACGACTCACTCCCGCCTGAATCCCGGTAGCCACGGACGCTCCGATGAAGCCCCCGAGCGCCGCCGTCGGCGCGAACGCGTCACGGAAGATCATGCCGAACACGTGGGGCAGCTTGTCGGCGTTCAGCACCATGTAGGCAAGGGCGGCGAGCACGTAGACCACGATCATCGTCGGCACGAGCTTCTCGGCCGTTGCGGCGATGCGCTTGATGCCGCCGAGCAGGACCATCCCCACCGCGACCATGATGATGAGCCCGGGCACCCACAGCGGGACTTCGATATGGAGGATCGTTCGGGAGGCTTCGACGAAGGTGCGGGCCACTGTGTTCGACTGTGCCATGTTGCCGGTCCCGAACAGCGCGGTCGCCGATCCGAAGATCGCGAACATGACCGCCAGGATCTTGCCAAGTGTCTTGTTGGGGATCCCGCGCGAGATGTAGTACATCGGACCGCTGGCCAACTCGCCGCTCTCGCGCCGCACTCGGAAATGCACGCCGAGTGTGGCCTCCGAGTATTTCGTCGCCATGCCGACGGTGGCACAGACCCACATCCAGAAGACCGCGCCCGGTCCGCCGAGGAGAATGGCGGTGGCGACACCGCCGATGTTCCCGTTGCCGACCGTCGCGGCGAGCGCCGTGGAGAGCGCCTGGAACGGCGTGATCGTGCCGGCATCACCGGGTTTTTTCTTGGCGAACGCTCCGGCGAACACCATCCGCACGGCCATGGGAAACCGGACGATTTGCACCAGGCCGGTACGCACCGTCAGCCAGCCGCCCACGACAAGCAGGATGAGCGGCATGGCCAGTGGCTGCCACACCCAGGCGTCGATGCTGAGGATACCGTCCGTCAGACGACTGAAATCCATCGGCACTCCTGACTGGGGCCGGGTCGCACCTCCGGCCCGTGCCGGAAGATCGCAGTAGACTAGGCGGCGGCAGGCCCCTGTCAAGCCAATGGGACGGTCACGCACTCACCGGCGTGGCCCCGTACGCCCGTGCGTCGATAGCTTACGCGACCCAGCGTTCACGAGGAGACCCCGTGCGTACTACTGGTTCCTTCCCGGTGACCATCGAGTCCGGCTCCGAGCCCTGGGAGCAGCTCGAAGCGCTCATCACGCAGCGGCGAGGCACGGAGATCCTCTCGTTCCTCTCCTCGCTTTCTCCCGGCGAGCCCGCGCGCGCCATCGATCGGCTCGACGACGACGAGCGGACGGCCCTCTTCATCCTGCTGCCGCCGGACGAGGCCGCGGAACTGCTGGAGGCCTTGCCGGCGTCCGAGGCGGCGGACACGATCGAAGACATGTCGGCGGCCCAAGCCGCGGCCATCGTTGCGGAGATGCCGAGCAACGAGCAGGCCGACTTGCTCGGCCAGCTCGAGGACCCAGATGCCGAGGCGATCCTCTCGAGCATGGGCACGGTGCGGGCGACCACGGCGCGCCGGCTGCTCAGCTACGAGCCCGACACCGCGGGTGGCTTGATGATCACGGAATACCTCGCCTATCCGGAGACCGGGACGGTGGGCGACGTGGCTACCGACCTCCGGACCCACGGCGAGCGCTACGCCGACTACAACGTCCAGTACGCGTACGTCGTCGGAACCGGCGATCGGCTCGTGGGCGTGCTGCGTGTGCGTGATCTGCTCCTGGCACCCCAGTCGCGGCCGCTGCGCGAGATCATGCTCACCGATCCACTGCGCGTGCCGGACACGACCGCGGTCGAAGCGCTGAAGCGCTTCTTCGACGAGCACAGCCTGTTCGGCGTCCCGGTGATCGACGCCGAGGGCACCCTCGTCGGCATCGTGCGCCGCGCCGCCGTCGAAGAAGCACTGCGGCAGCGGGCCACGCACGTGTTCCTCGCCTTCAGCGGCCTGGTGGGCGAGGAGGAGCTGCGGTCCATGCCGCTCGCCACTCGCTCGGTGCGGCGCCTCTCGTGGCTGTCCCTCAACATCGTGCTGAACGTCGTGTCCGCGAGCGTGATCGCCATCTATCAGGACACCCTGTCGGCCGTCATCGCGCTGGCCGTGTTCCTCCCGATCATCTCGGACATGAGTGGCTGCTCCGGCAACCAGGCCGTGGCCGTCAGCATCCGCGAGCTGACGCTCGGCCTCATCCGCCCCTACGAGTTCATGCGGGTGGTCTTCAAGGAAGGTGCCGTGGGGATCCTGAACGGCGTGGTGCTCGGCATCCTGCTCGGCGCGCTCGCGTTCGCGTGGA
Organism: uncultured Gemmatimonadaceae bacterium; assembly: GCA_964459705.1. Lineage (GTDB taxonomy): Bacteria > Gemmatimonadota > Gemmatimonadetes > Gemmatimonadales > GWC2-71-9 > JAOTWJ01. Next base: position 2,779 of record CAYWNR010000427.1, read on the forward strand.
AACACAACGCGTATCTGGCGTTGGTCATTGGCGCAGCGCTCGCGCTGAACACGATGCTCTCGGTCTTGTTGGGCGGCCTGATCCCGCTCGGCCTGAAAGGGCTGCGCCTGGATCCCGCACTCGCCTCCGGCCCGATCCTCACGACCGTCACCGATATGTGCGGCTTTTTCCTGGTGCTCAGTTTGGCGTCGGCGGTGTTGCCGAGACTGGCGTGAGTTGAAGACGTGAGAACGTGAGAACGTGAGGACGTGAGGGGTGCCGACTCACGTCCTCACGTCTTCACGTTCTCATCACGTTCTTGGGTCGGGGCCGGCGAACCACACGGCGAACCCGTTCGAGCGGCCACAGCAACACATCATGGTTAGATGCCCTGCCCGGCGCCTGCGTTACATGACAATTCTCGTTCGTAGCCCGGCTCGATGCCGACGATCACGCCGGCCGAGGATCGGATGCGTTGAACCGTAATGAATCGGCGACGCGAGGAGCTGGGGGACTCGCAGTGCTATTGCGTAGACCCTTGTGTAGTGGGAACTTAGCGGGGTTTTCTCCTTTCAAGTAGCAGGATCCTCCCCCTAACCGTGGGTCCGTCGCTTGCGGCGCCACAACTGGCGCTGCTTCTGCGACGGACGCCTCCCCCAGCCAGACATTCTCCTCGTGCCCGGACCGTGTGACCCGGGTGACAACGAGGCTGCTCCTTGAATGGCGCAGCCTCGACGAACCGAGGAGTGCGGACGTGCGGGCCCGCGGAGCTCAGATACGGAGGGGATTTGTCGGGTTCCGGGCGAGCCCTCCACCCTTGCCGGTGGTGACACGCTCGCTCATCACCAACCGGACAT
>CAYWNR010000428.1:0-3606 GCA_964459705.1 uncultured Gemmatimonadaceae bacterium
GTCGTCGAGTTCGATCAGACCTGGGGGCACCGAAACGACGTGGCGGGGTTCTATGAGGGGCTCCGCGAGCTGGACAGTGCGCTGCCGGCGCTCTTGGAGATGCTACATCCCGATGACCTGATGCTGCTCACGGCGGACCACGGCAACGATCCCACGACCCCCTCCACCGACCATTCTCGGGAAGCCGCGCCGATCCTCGCGGTGGGTCCCGGGGTGCGGCCGGTGGCCCTCGGGGAGCGGGCCTTTGCGGACGTGGGAGCGACGATCGCCGATTACTTTTCGGTGACGGTGCCGGCGGGGCAGTCGTTTCTGCGGGAGCTCGAGTGACTGACGCCCTCACGGTGGCCGCCCGGGCGGCGCAGGTCCACGCCTACGCGCCGTACAGCGGTTTCCGGGTCGGGGCGGCCCTCGAGGCGGACGATGGGCGGGTCTTCGTGGGCGCGAACGTCGAGAATGCCTCCTTCGGGCTGACGAACTGCGCGGAGCGGGTGGCGCTTGGCGCGGCGGTGGCGGCGGGTGCGCGTCGCTTCCGACGGCTGGTGGTCGTGACGGACCGGGACCCGCCATCGGCGCCCTGCGGTGCGTGCCGGCAGGTCCTGGCGGAGTTCGGGATGGACCTCGCCGTCGCGGCGAGCAGCGATGCGGGCACCCGCACATGGCGGCTGCGCGATCTCTTACCGGATGGCTTCGGGCCGTCCGATCTGGAACGGTGATGGCGGCAATGGCGAGGGGCTTGCACGGGCGGTCAGGCGGTCAGGCGGTCAGGCGGAGGGAACGAGCCGGCGGCCGGCGGTTGCATGTGGTGTGGGCCGTCGCGGCGCTTGCGGTCGTCAGCGCCTGCGCGGAGGACCTGCTCGCTCCCCAGGGCGGCGCGTGCCCGGACTACTGTCCGCCCGAGCACGTGACCGTGGTCGATTCGGTGTTGCTCGACAACATCGTGTCGGACAGCGCGTTCCGCGGATACGTGCGCTCGTGGGAAGCAACGACGCTGCAGGCATACCGCGATTCGAGCGCCACCGGCGACGCGGGGAGCCGGGTCGTCTACCGGTTCGTAGCGTTTTCCGACTCGTTGCTCCTCGCCGCGGGCGACACCATCCGCGGTCCGGTGATCGGCACGGACTCGTTCGTGGTCGAGCTACCGATCGTGGCAAGGCACACGGAGCAGACTGGGCTCGAATTGGTGTTCCATCGCCTGCCGGTCGCCGTGGATTCGACGGTCACCTATGGCGATTTGGACCCGTCCTTTGCTGATTCCACCATCATTGGGGTCCTCCCCGTTCCCGACTCCACAACCGCGTTGTCGGTCTTCGCCACGTTCGACTCCGCGGCGTTTCCGAGCCTCGCCGCCGACGGGAACGTGGCAGCGCTCGGCGTGGAGCTGCGGACCACCGGGGGATACGTCCAGCTTGGGTCGGTCGGGGGGGCATCGGCCCCGTCGCTGACGCGATACGTGAGCCTGGATTCGGCCGGAACGACGGTGTCGCGGTTCGATGGCAAGGTGGCCGTGTTCAACGCGGTGACCGCCACGCCGCTCCCGGCGGTGGGCCCCGACGAGCGCGCGGCGGGAGGCGTTCCCTCGATTCGCACGCTGCTGCGCTTCGGCTTGCCGGCGCGCATCATGGACTCGTCGACCGTACTGCGCGCGACGCTGCTGCTCATTCCCACGGGCCCGGTGCTCGGAGCCCCCGGTGATACGCTGGCGTTGCTCGCGCATGGACTGACGTCGGACGTCGGCGCGAAGTCTCCGCTCGAGGCGCTCGTGACCGACTCCATCGTGGCGCGCCTCGGCTTCTTCCCGATTGGCTGGGATGACACGCTGCGCCTCGACGTCACGACGCTGGTGCGCGAGTGGGCGAGCGATGCGACCCGACCGCGGGCGCTCGTGGTGCGGGCGATTCCGGAGGGAGGATCCGTGGCGGAAGTCCGGTTTGGGAGCGCCGCGAGTGGTCCAGTCCGGCCGCGCCTGCAGATCACGTTCGCCCCACCCGTAACGCTGGGAGGCCGCTGATGCGCCGGTTGCTGGTGACGGTGCTGAGCGTCCTGCTCGTCGGGACCGGGGACCTCGCCGCGCAAGTTTCGGTGTATGGCATCCGCGGCCTGGGGTTCCCCGGCCGCGCGCTGAACGCGCGCACCCGCGCCTTGGGCGGGGGACTGTCCGTGCTCGACCCGGGCTCCCTCATCAATCCGGCCGCGGTTGCGGGCTACCGGGCGATCACCGCCCAGATGGTCGCCGAATCGGACTTCCGCAGCTACAGCGTGGATACGGTCCACGCGGGCGGCCTGTCGTCCACGCGGTTCCCGCTCGGCCAGTTCAGCGGTGCGGTCGGGAACACACCGTTCTCCTTTGCCCTCGGCTATGCGCAATACACCGATCGGTCGTACGACCTCCAGGGACTGGACACGATCATGCTGCGGGGCCAGCCGGTCGGTTTCGAGGAGCGAACCACCTCGCGCGGGGGCATGGTGGACATTCGCGGCGCGCTCGCGTACCGCCTCGGGACGCGACTGCGGTTGGGGATCGGGGCCCACATGCTGACCGGGTCGGCCAAGCTCACGTTGAGCCGAGTGTTCAGCGACCCCGCGTATCAACGGTATCGCGTCGAGAGCGAGGAGACGCTGCGGGGCTACGGCCTCTCGGCCGGTGCCGTGTGGCTTCCGGCATCGCCGCTCGTGATCGGACTCGCGGTACGGACCGATACCAAGGCCACCGTGGACGTCGACTCGCTCCGGGTCGGCAGCGTGGACCTGCCCGTGTCGATTACGGGAGGCTTCCAGCTCACGCCGCGCCGCGCCGTGCGATGGTCCGCCAGCGTGGCGTGGCGCTCGTGGAGCTCCGCCAACGCGGACCTCGCCGGCCGGGCCTTCGACACGTGGGAACTCGGTAGCGGGCTGGAGCTGGGCGCCGCGGACGCGGGCGGCTCGCGCTTCCCGCTGCGCGTGGGAGTCCGGTATGCCACGCTGCCGTTCTCGGCCACCGACCAGCAACCCCACGAGCTGGATGTCGCGCTCGGCATCGGCGCCGCCATGGCGGGCGGGCGTGGGGTCGTGGACGTCGCCCTCGAGCGTGCCATGCGGCGCGGCGGGGGAGCGAGCGAGAACGCATGGCAGTTCCTCTGGACCGTGACCATCCGACCGTGAAGCGCGTGTACCTCCACACCTTCGGGTGTAAGGCCAACCAGTACGACAGCGAGATCGTGCGGCAGGCGCTCGAGGATGCCGGCGCCGCCGTGGTGGACGACCCGGTGCTCGCCGACGCCGCCGTCGTGAATTCGTGCACGGTGACGCACGTCGGTGAGGCGAAGATGCGTGGCCTGGTGCGGCGCCTGGCGCGCGCGCGGCCGGGGGTGCGGACGGTGATCATGGGGTGCGCGGCGAGCGTGGATGACGGAACGCTGGCGCGCCTGCCCGGAGTGGTGGCGGTGCATGGGGGCTCCGATCCTGACGCGGTGCTGAGCGCCCTGGGGGTGACGCCCGCCACCGTGCCGTCGCTGCTGCGGCGGTTCGCGCGAGGGACCCGCGCCTGGCTCAAGATCCAAGACGGCTGCGACGAACACTGCACGTTCTGCGCGACCGTCATTGCCCGCGGCCGCAACCGATCGCGAACAC
>CAYWNR010000429.1:0-3602 GCA_964459705.1 uncultured Gemmatimonadaceae bacterium
GTGATCTTCCGCTGGATGGGAATCACCTCGTGAGCGAGCCCGGCTGCCGCGAAGCGCGCGACGTCGGGTCCGTTGGCGCAGTAGACCGTCGCGTCGACTCGGCTTGCGAGCCGTCGGATATCCGGCCAGACGAAGTGCGCGATGAACTCCGGGGTAGTCGCGACGTGCGCGACCCGCGGAAGCCCCGTCACGGGACTGGCCCCGGTGACACTAGCGCCTCACCGTCGTCCGGTTGCTCGTAGCGAGAGACGGCTCAGGTCTCACAGGCGACGTGCCACTCCGGCGTTGGCATTGGCCCACCTCCAGGCTCACGAGGGGTTCGTGGCCGATCCCTCGCGGGCTCGGCGGTCAAGGCGCCTTGCACTGTCGGTCCCGCGCCGGGGACCCACGCGTTCGATCAGTCCCAGGAGCCGCTCGGCCGCTACCTCCGACGAGAACCGTTCTTCCACGGTCCGCCGGGCTGCCCCTCCCATTGCGTTCCGCACCGCCGGATCCGCCAGCCTGGCGATGGCCGTCTCCCAGTCCGCCGGGTCGGTCACGAGGAAGCCGTTCTGTCCGTTCTGGACGATCTCACGGTTCACCCCAACGGCGGCGACCACCGGCGGGATGCCGAGCGCCATGTACTGCAGGGCCTTGAGACCGCACTTGCCGCGGGTCCACGGGTCATCGGGGAGTGGCATCAGGCCGATGTCCATGGGGAGCAGGTCGGCCACCTCGGAGTCGGCACGCCATGGCAGGCACTCGATGTCGAGGTCCGCGTCGTCCACCTGGGCGCCGATCACGCGGAGCCGAATCGGGAGCGCGCGCCCCACCTTTCGCAGGATCGGGAGGATGTCCCGAAGATATCGCGCCGTCGAGTGCGATCCGGTCCAACCCAGCGTCAGGGGGCTCGCGGGCTGATGGCGCCGCACGGCCGCGTACGTTCCGCGCACGTCGATCGTGCTGGGGACCACGGCCACCTGGTCGACATAGCGCCGGGCGTGGTCTGCGAGGTGGCTGTTTCCGGCGCTGGCACCGGCGGCCCAGCGCAGCGTCCAGTTCGTCTTCCACGGCATCCGGGCCGCCGCGGTCAGCGACCAGCGACCACCGCGCGGCGGCAACCAGATGGCGTCGTCGAAATCGAGGATCAAGGGAAGTCGCCGGGCCATCCGCCACTCCGCCACCGGGGGCCCGATCAGCGTGGCTTCGCGGTGGACGATCACCACGTCCGCGTCGAGACGCGTGGCCTCGTGGACCCGCCGCAGTCCGGCGAGCAGGACGTCCCGGAGGACGGTGAGGCGCGGTGGCCGCTGCCACAATCCCTCGAGCAGTGCCGGATCCTGGATGAGGTAGTGCAGACTGACCTCGAGCCCGAGCCGGACCAGCTCGGGCCGCCACTGCTCGAGCCGGTAGCGCTGCGAACCGACGGTATTCTCGGCGTAGGGGAGCAGGAGCGCGACGCGCATGGAAAGGCTAGCGGCCCGGGTGTGCCCGGCCCGACGCGATCCGCAGGGCGCGCAGACCGGAATCGCGAAAGCCGACCCCGGGAAGAAGGCGCTGCAGTGAGAACCGGGTGGCCTCGATGGCGATCAGCAGCGCCGGGGCGGGAAGCCGCAGGTGGACGCCGTGCTTGCGGTGAAACGCGCGGAGACTGCGCCACCGGAGCCCGACCGCCAGGGTCCGGTCCGTCCGGGTGGAGTGGCCGCCCACGTGTTCGATCCTCATGTCTCGAGCCAGCACCACCGCCGCCCCCGCGTCATGGGCACGCAGGGCCAGATCCACTTCCTCGAAGAAGACAAAGAACCGTTCGTCAAAGCCGCCAAGCTCGTCGAAGAGTGTCCGATGGATCGCGAAGAAGGCACCAATCGGTTGCTCGATCGGTGCGAAGGCCGAGAGGTGCGCCTCGTTTGCGTAGTGCAGCCCGGCCCCCCGCAGGGCGGGGATCAGTCGGTCGAGTCCGAAGGAGTCCACGAGCATGCGACGGCGCGTCGGTAGGCGTCGCACCGATCCGCGCGCCACGCGGCCGCCCGTGACCAGCAGCGTGCCCACGAGGACCCGCGGGCCGAAGCGCTCGGCGCAGGACGCCAGCGTCCGTTCCTGCAGCTCGTGGACTTGCGTGTCCGGATTGACGAAGACGAGCCACTCGGACGACGTCGCGCGGGCGCCCTGGTTGCAGGCCGCCGCGAATCCGGCGTTGTGGCCGACCTCGATGACGCGGCAGTGTGGTACCGATGTCGCGAGGTGCTCGAGCGCCGGCCGTTCCGCCGGATCGTTGTTGACGATGACCAGCTCGTAGCCACCGCGGACGCCGCGGGCCGCCGACGTCGCCAAACGCGCCACCGCCTCCGCGGAGCGCCAGTTCACGGTGATCAACGAGAGCAGCGGCCCTCCCCACTCAGCCGGCGCGGCGGCGGAACAGGCCTGCCGTCCACGGCCGTCCGAACTCCAGGGCGATGCCGATCATGCCGCCGAGCAGCGCCCAGAGCAGCGTCAGCCGGCGGCGCGGCGGCCACGCCTTCCGCACCGGAAGGGACGGTGGCTGCACGACGTTCAGCACCGGGGTATCGCGCACCTCGTCGAGCTTGGCGAGCTCGAGCTCGCGCCGCAGAGAGGTCAGGATCTCCAGGTTGGCGTCCACCTGCCGATTGAGCTGCCGTTCCCGGAACACGAGCTGCGGGTCCTCCTGCCACTTCCGGTTCTGCTCGTAGAAGTCGCGCAGCGCCGTTTCCGCCGCCCGCAGGGAATCCGCGGACACGGTCACCCGCCCATCGAGGAAACGCCGCCGCTCCCGCGCCGGGCTGCCGCGGACCTCGATGTTGTACCGATTGAGCTCGTTGTACATCGCCGCCGTCACCCACCGTGCGAGGGCGGGCGACTCGCCAAGGAACTGCACGTGGATGATGCCCGTGCGATCGTCGGCGCGGACGGTGGTCCGCTTCCGAAAGCGTCGTACGGCTTTGTACGTGCGGATCTGGGGGTTCTCCACCTTGTCGAACCACATGCGCGCGAGTGTGGGTGCCGGGCCAAGCGAGTCGGGCAGGGGCCGCACGACCACGGCCTCGGCCACGTTGTCGCTCTGCGCGAGGTAGCTGTAGAACGCCAGGCTGCGTCCCCCCTCCCCGAAGAGGCCGCCGAGGCCGAGTTGGGCAAAGGGCCCGGCCACGCCCGTCAACGCCCCAAGGCCACTGCGCTCCTGGGTGTCGGGCGCGAACGTCACGGTCGACAGAAACAGGGGCCGAACGAAGAACACGACCACGATGGTCACGAGCCCGAACAGCATGCCCGGCAACAGGGCGGCCAAGCCATAGCGCCGCAGGGACCGTTCGGTCGGCGGATTCATGGTGCCGCTCGTTGGCGCACGAAGGTCGAGGCCGTTGCCGCGGTCCAGGTGAGCAATGTCGCGGTGATCATGAGCATGGGAACGACCAATTGAGAAAAGTGGTTGACCATCGGACTCAGGGCAATCGCGAATGCGAAGATCGCGTACGGGAGACGGGCGGGCGGACACGACCCCACCGTGGCGACGCGATGAAGCCACGCGGCAGCGAGTCCCAGAACGAAGGACGCAAGGAAACAGCCGGCGAAGCCGTAATGGAACAATTGTTTTGGGCGTTGCTTGAAGT
>CAYWNR010000430.1:0-3585 GCA_964459705.1 uncultured Gemmatimonadaceae bacterium
TGGCGGTCGCACCTTAACTCCGCCTTCATGGTCGCTTTAACTGCGCCCTTCTTCCTTCCAACCGACGTCTCGTCCGCTCCCGCGGACGCTCATTATCAACCGCCGAGGTGCGCATGGCCGGGATCGTCGGATACGGCGCGTTCATTCCCAGGAACCGCATCAAATCAGAAGAAATCGCGCGACAGTGGGGGAAGGACCCCGCGGCCATCCGCCGCGGCTTGATGCTCGAGGAGAAGTCGGTGCCGGGCATCGACGAGGACACGATCACCATCTCCGTCGAGGCGGGCCGCGCGGCGCTCGAACGCGCCGGGATCGATCCGCAGCTCGTCGGGGCGTTGTATATCGGTTCGGAATCGCATCCATACGCGGTGAAACCCTCCGGTACGGTCGTCATCGAAGCCTTAGGGATTGGCCCGGACGTGCACGTTGCGGACTTCGAGTTCGCCTGCAAGGCCGGCACCGAGGCGATGTTCGTGGCCCTGAACGTCGTGGAGTCGGGACGGGCCCAGTTCGCCATGGGAATCGGCGCCGACACCTCCCAGGGCGCGCCCAATGACGCGCTCGAGTTTTCGGCGTCCGCTGGCGGCGCGGCCTACCTGTTCGGGAAGCAGAACCTACTGGTTGACGTGATCGAGACGTACAGCTTCACCAGCGACACGCCCGACTTCTGGCGGCGCGAGGGCGAGTTCTACCCGCGTCACGGCGGCCGCTTCACCGGCGAGCCGGCGTACTTCCGGCACGTGACCACCGCCACGCGCGCCATCCTCGAGCGGACCGGCTTCAAGCCTGCGGACTTCCGGTACGCGGTCTTCCACATGCCGAACGGCAAGTTCCCACTCGCCGCGGGCCGGGAGCTCGGGTTCACGAAACAGCAATTGGAAACCGGGTGGGTGGTGAACCAGATGGGGAACACGTACTCCGGCTCCTCGCCGACGGGCTTGGCGGCGGTGTTGGACGTGGCCGATCCCGACGATTTGATCCTGATCACGTCGTTCGGCTCCGGCGCGGGCAGCGATTCGTTCGTGCTCCGCGCCACGGAGCTGCTGCCGGAGCGCCGCGGGCGCGCGCCCACGGTCCGCTCGATGCTCGACGGCCGGCGTCGCTACCTGACCTACGGCGAGTATGCCAAGTACCGCGAGAAGATCATCGTCAATGACTGATAGCCACTGCGTTTCGCTGAGGACGGAGCGGGATGGCAGGCCCCGGAGCGGACGTCAGTGAGCCGTGGCCGAGTTGGATGCCCGTCTTACTCGCGAACTGCAGTCCGCGGAGGGGCTTGCCAGCCCGCTCCGTCGCTGCGCCAAGTCAACGGGAAACGTCGCGCTCCACTAGGTGGAGAGGTGAGGTCTCATGCGTGAAGTAGCCATCATCGGCGTCGGCATGACGCCATTCGGCGAGCTGTGGAACTCGAGCCTCCGCAGTCTGTTCGTGGACGCGGCGCTCGATGCCCTCCGGGACGCCAAAGCGGACAAGCTCGACGCCATTTACGTCGGCAACATGTCCGGCGGCCAATTCGTCGGGCAGGAACACGTCGGGCCGCTCATGGCGGACCACCTGGGGATGGCGGGGGTGCCGAGCACCCGCGTCGAGTCGGCATGCGCGTCCGGGGGCGCCGCGTTGCGCGCGGCGTTCTTCGAGGTCGCGAGCGGCGCGAGTGACCTCGTGCTCGCCAGCGGCGTGGAGAAAATGAACGACGGCGCGGACGTCACCCGCGTCCTCGCCACCGCCGCCGATCAGGAGAGCGAGGTCTACCACGGGATCACCTTCCCCGGCCTCTACGCTCTGATCGCGCGGGCCCACATGGAGACGCACGGCACCACGCTCGAGGATCTGGCCGCCGTTTCGGTCAAGAACCACCGCCACGGCGCGCTCAACCCCAAGGCGCAATTCCGCCAGAAGGTGACGGCTGAGCAGGTGATGACGTCCTCCATGGTGGCCGAGCCGCTTCGGCTGCTGCACTGCTCACCGGTGAGCGACGGTGCCGCGGCCGTGTTGCTCTGCCCGTTGGACCGCGCGAAGGAGTTCACCAAGCAGCCCATCAAGATCCGCGCGAGCGGCATGGCCACGTCGGCCATGGCCCTCGCCGACCGGAAAGACCCGGCGTATCTGGACGCGGTGAACCTCGCGGCCAACCGTGCCTACGAGATGGCGCACCTTGGTCCCCGCGACATCCACGTCGCCGAGGTGCACGACTGCTTCGCCATCGCTGAGCTGTGCGTGCTCGAAGCGCTCTGCTTCACCGAGCGGGGTGGCGCCGGTGTGGCAACGCGGGCCGGGGAGACGACCATTGGCGGCCGGATTCCCATCAATACGAGTGGTGGGCTCAAGTCCAAGGGCCACCCCGTGGGTGCCACGGGCGTGGCGCAGGTGATCGAGATCGTGGAGCAGCTGCGGGGCGAGGCGGGCGAGCGTCAGGTGAAGGACGCCGCGGTGGGCCTCACCCAGAACATGGGCGGATCCGGCGCCAGCTCGGTCGTCCACATCTTCGAGAGGGTCTGACCATGCCGAGTCCCAGATATTGGCGCGAGATCCCCGCTCGGTACCGGCTCGAGGGCGGGAAATGCGCGGCATGTGGCAAGGTCGTGTATCCCACACGTCGCGTGTGCCCGGGGTGCGGTCACGAGGGATTGGACGCCGTCGCCCTGTCGCGGAAGGGCCGCATCGTCACGTCCACGGTGATCCACGTCTCGCCGACCGAGTTCCAAATGGAGGCGCCGTATGCGATGGCGCTCGTCGAGACGCCCGAGGGCGCGCGGTTCATGGTGCAGGTCGCCGATTGCCAACCCGACGAAGTCGCTCCCGGAACGGAAGTCCGGCTCGAGTTCCGCCGCATTCAGCGCGAAGGGAAGAGCGGCATTCTCTGTTATGGCCACAAGGCCGTGCCGGTCGCATAGCGGTCGACGCGAGGAGGACCGATGCACAAGGTTCGCGTCTGGGCTGAGTTGAGTGACGAGATGTTCCATTCCTACGAGGGCGAGGCGCAGCGCCAGGGCGTGAAAGTGGAAGCGCTCATCCAGCAGACCGTGAACTGCCTCATCAAGGAGCTGGAGGAAGAGGAGCGCGAAGGGCCGCACTTTGTGCAGCCGCTCTAGTCACCGGAGGTGGTAGGCGGTGGGAGCAGGGCCGTCGGTGATAGGGTAGACGGCGAGACGGCAAGACGGTCAGCGGTTGGCAGGCGATAGCGGGGAGCGTCTTTCTATCACCTCCCCACTGCGCACCGCTGGCCGTCTTGCCGTCTTGCCGTCTCGCCGTCTGACCCACAACCTTCCACCACCACCTACCGCCTCCCTCCTTGGAGACCGTCACGATGTTCCGCATCAGTCTTGCACTGCTTCTCGCGGCGCAGCAGCCGGCGCCCGTCGCCATTGCCGACAGCGTGTTCGCGGAGTGGAACTCGACGCACACGCCGGGCTGCGCCGTTGGGGTGGCCCGGGATGGGAAGGTGCTGCTCACGCGCGCCTACGGGATGGCCGATCTGGAAACCGGCCGGCCCAACACGCCGGAGACCATCTTCGAGTCGGGCTCGGTGGCGAAGCAGTTCACCGCCACCGCAGTCGTGCTGCTCGCGCTCGACGGCAAGCTCGA
>CAYWNR010000431.1:0-3582 GCA_964459705.1 uncultured Gemmatimonadaceae bacterium
GCCACCCCCGATACCATTCCACGAACTGGTGAATGCCGTCCTCGATACCCATCCGTGGCGCGTACCCGAGCACCGCCCGCGCCTTGGAGATATCGGCACAGGTGCGGCGGACGTCTCCCGGCTGAGCAGGCAGCGTCCGAATGTCGGGACGGACGCCAAGCGCCCCGGCGATCAACGCGATCAGACGATCCAGCCGCACCGTCCGCGATTCCCCCAAATTGAAGATCTCGCATGCGGCCGTTCCAGGACGCGTCCAGGCCAGGGCGCCGAGCACACCTTCGACAATATCACCCACATGTGTGTGATCGCGCTCCGCCGAGCCGTCGCCGTACTGATCGATCGGGCGTCCTTCACTCAAGAGACGGGTGAACTTGTGGATCGCCAGATCCGGCCGCTGGCGTGGTCCGTACACGGTGAAGAAGCGAAGCGACGCGATGCGCAACCCGTAGAGGTGCGTGAACGTCTCGCACAGCAACTCTCCCGCTCGCTTGGTGGCCGCGTAGGGGGAAATGGGCTTCAGCGCGATGGCGTCCTCGCGGAATGGTGGTGGCGTATCGTCGCCGTAGACCGACGAGGACGATCCAAACACCACCCTGCGGACTCCGGCCGCGCGGCATCCCTCGAGGACCGCCGCCGTACCCGCGACGTTGACCGACGCGTAGAGAATCGGGTCCTCGATGCTCGGGCGCACACCGGCTCTGGCGGCCAGGTGCACCACCACATCCGCTCCGTCCAAGCAGCGCTCCAGCACCGCTGGTTCCCGAATGTCGCCTTCGACAAACCGAAACCGTGGTGACCGGGACAGGGAGGTCAGTGCCGCCTCCTTGATGGACCGGTCATAGAACGGATCGAAGTTGTCGACCCCGACCACCTCGGCGTCATCGAGCAACCGTGCCGCGACGTGCGAACCGATGAAGCCTACGGCACCGGTCACGACGATCCGCTCCGTCATCCCTCGATCAGGCCTCTGAAATAGGGAATGGTCCGGGCGAGTCCCTCCTCGAGCGGCACCTTCGGCTCCCAGCCCAACGTGGTGCGCGCCCTCGTGATATCCGGACAGCGCTGCCGCGGGTCATCGACGGGAAGCGGATTGAAGACGATCCGTGAGGTCGAGCCGGTGAGCTTGAGTACCAGTTCCGCCAACTCCAGGACCGTGAATTCGCCGGGATTCCCGATGTTGACGGGGTCGGCGGACTCCCCGGCGTAGAGTCGGACAATGCCGTCCACCAGATCGTCGACATAGCAAAACGACCGGGTTTGCGATCCTTCCCCGTACACCGTGAGCGGCTCCCCCCGGAGCGCCTGCGTGATGAAGTTGGACACCACCCGCCCGTCACTCGGTCGCATCCGTGGCCCATACGTGTTGAAGATGCGGACGATGCGCGTTTCGAGCCCGTGCGCGCGGTGATAAGCCATCGTCAGGGCTTCCGCGAACCGCTTGGCTTCGTCGTACACGCCCCGCGGGCCGATGGGATTGACGTTGCCCCAGTAGCCCTCCGTCTGCGGATGCTCCAGCGGGTCCCCGTACACCTCCGAGGTGCTGGCGAGCATGAACCGCGCACCTTTCGCCATCGCCAACCCAAGCGCGTTGTGCGTTCCCAGCGCCCCGACCTTGAGCGTCTGGATCGGGAGCTCGAGATAATCCACGGGGCTGGCCGGGGACGCGAAGTGCATCACGCCGTCCAGCGGAGGGCGATGCGCAATGTACGTGCTGACGTTGTGTTGGACGAACTTGAAGGCGGTCGAACCCTGGAGATGCGCCAGGTTACGCTGGTTGCCCGTGACGAGGTTGTCCATCCCGACAACGTCGTTGCCCTCTGTGAGCAGGCGGTCCACGAGATGGGATCCCAGGAAGCCCGCCGCTCCGGTCACGAGAATGGTCATCGCCCCTCTCCCCGCCCAATCCCCAGATACCGGAATCCGAGAGACCGCATGCGTGCAGGCTCATACAGGTTCCGACCATCCACGATCAGTGGCTGCCGCAAACTCGCCTTGATGCGCGCGAAATCGGGATTGCGAAACACGAGCCATTCGGTGACGATCACCAGCGCGTCCGCGCCCGCCAGCGCTTCGTAGGGGTCCGCCGCGTAACGGATCCGATCGCCAAACCGCCCGCGCGCGACGTCCATCGCCTGCGGATCGAAGGCGTTCACCACGGCGCGAGCCGCCACCAGGGCGTCGATCAGCGGTATGGCCGGACTCTCCCGCATGTCGTCCGTCTCGGCCTTGAACGCCAGGCCCCACACCGCCACGCGCTTTCCCTCGAGGTCGCCGCCCAAGGCGGTCGAGAGCTTCTCGAACAGTCGGCGCTTTTGGCGCTCGTTCACCGATTCCACCGCCCCGAGCACGTCCAGGGAAACGCCGGCGTCGTGCGCCGTGCGGATCAGGGCCTTGACGTCCTTCGGAAAACAGGATCCACCGTAGCCCGGCCCCGGAAACAGAAAGGCGGACCCGATGCGTGGGTCGCTCCCCACACCCTTCCGCACCACGCTGACGTCTGCGCCCACCGCTTCGCAGAGCTCAGCGATCTGATTCATGAAGGAAATGCGGGTCGCCAGCATGGCGTTCGCCGCATACTTGGTCATTTCCGCTGACGCGAGATCCATGAAGATCACCGGCCGGCCCGTGCGCACGAACGGCGCGTACAACTCCTCGAGCACGGCACGCGCCTCGTCCGAATCGACGCCGGCCACGACACGATCCGGCTTCATGAAATCATCTATCGCGGCCCCTTCTTTCAGGAACTCGGGATTCGAGCACACATGAAATGGGGTGGTGGTGCGTTCCGCGATTGCTTGCCGGACCTTGGACGCGGTCCCGACGGGGACCGTGCTCTTGGTCACGATCACCTTCGGCATCGTCATGTGATCGCCAATCGTGCGCGCCACGTCCAGCACGTGCTGGAGATCCGCGGAGCCGTCCTCGCCCGGCGGTGTACCGACGGCGATGAACACCACCTCCGCTTCCTCGACCGCGGCACCAACGTCGGTCGTGAACCGCAGCCGGCCGGACGCCGCGTTTCGTTCGATCAACGGCTCCAGCCCCGGCTCGTAGATCGGGATCTTCCCTTGGCGCAGGTCCGCAATCTTGCGCTGGTCAACATCTGCGCACGTCACCGCGTTGCCGGTCTCGGCGAGACAGGCACCCATCACCAGTCCCACGTATCCGGTCCCGACCACAGCAACGTTCATCGTGCCCCCCTCCGCAACACGTTGCGCGTATCGACCAATGCCCGCGATCGACTGCGGATCAGGTCATAGTCCAGCGAGCTGTGATCCGTCACGATGATCACGCAGTCACTGCCTTGGATCTCCTCTTCCGTCAGAGGCACGGATTCCAGGTGGCTGCCGTCCTCGTCCAGGCCGGGAATGAACGGATCATGGTACCGGACATCCGCGCCCTGCTGATGCAAGAGCCGGATGATGTCCAACGCCGGGCTCTCGCGCAGATCGTCGATGTCCTTCTTGTACGCCACACCCACCACCAACACGCGCGAGCCGCGCACCGATTTCGACAAGTCGTTGAGTCGGTCGACAACTTTCCGCACCCAGAAGACCGGCATCTCCGAGTTGACCTCGCCGG
>CAYWNR010000432.1:0-3578 GCA_964459705.1 uncultured Gemmatimonadaceae bacterium
TTCGTCACCGTCGGCCTGCCGCAGGGGGCGGTGAAGGAGGCGCGCGAGCGCGTCTACGCGGCCATCGCCAACGGCGGGTACGATTTTCCCCTCCGTCGCATCACCATCAACCTGGCCCCCGCCGACGTTCGCAAAGACGGCTCCGCCTTCGATCTGCCGATTGCCCTGGGCATCCTCGCCGCGACTGAACAGCTGAACGGTGCGGCGGTCCGCCACGATGATGGTCGGTCGGCCGTCGGAGAACCCGGCCCCCCGGCCCACCTGCCCGTCGGCCCGCCGGTTCTCGGCGACTACGTCATCCTCGGCGAGCTCGGCCTCGAAGGCGACCTGCGACCAGTGCGCGGCGTGCTGTCGGTGGCGCTCGCGGCGCGGCGGGAAGGCTGTCGCGGCGTCATCGTGCCGCAGGCCAACCTCGCGGAGGCCGCCGTAGTGCGGGATATCGACACGCTCGGCGCCACGTCGCTGCCGGAAGTGGTTGCCTACTTCACCGGGTGCGGATCGCTCCAGCGCCTTGCCGTGGATCCCGCCAGTCTGTTCGACCGCTCCGTCCCGGACGACGTGGATTTTGGCGAAGTGCGTGGCCAGGAGCACGCCAAGCGGGCGCTCGAGGTCGCCGCCGCCGGTGGCCACAACGTGCTGATGGTAGGGCCTCCAGGGAGTGGAAAGACCATGCTCGCGCGCCGCCTCGCGACCATCCTGCCGGACATGACCGTGGACGAGGCGCTGGAGACCACCAAGATCCACAGTGTCGCGGGCATGCTCCCGCCCGGGGGGTCGCTGGTCACGCGGCGCCCGTTTCGCGCGCCGCACCATACGATCAGTGACGCCGGCCTGATCGGCGGCGGCACGCACCCTCGGCCGGGCGAGGTGAGTCTGGCGCACGGCGGCGTGCTGTTCCTGGACGAATTGCCTGAGTTCCGGAAGAACGTGCTCGAGGTTCTCCGGCAGCCACTTGAAGACGGCGCCGTTACGATCTCGCGCGCGGCATCGTCGCTCTGCTACCCCGCGCGGTTCATGCTCGCGGCCGCGATGAACCCCTGTCCCTGTGGGTATTGGGGCGACCAAGGGCGGACGTGTACCTGCGGCGTGCTCGCGGTCGAACGGTATCTTGCGCGGCTCTCCGGCCCCTTGCTCGACCGAATCGACATTCATGTCGAGGTGCCTGCCGTGCCGTATCGCGAACTGTCCACGGATCGCTCCGGGGACTCGAGCGTGGCCATTCGCGAGCGGGTGAACCGCGCGCGGACGGTGCAGCTCGAGCGCTTCGCCAAACGACCGGGGATCTACGCGAACGCCCACATGGGGCCGCGCGACCTCGGCCGGTACTGTCGAGTGAGCGACGGCGCGGACGCGCTGCTGCGGACGGCTATCGCTCGGCTGCGACTCTCGGCGCGGGCGTACCATCGCGTGCTCAAGATCGCGCGGACCATCGCGGACCTCGCGGGCGCGGCGGCGATCGCGCCGGCGCACATCAGTGAGGCGGTGCAGTATCGCAGTCTGGATCGGCCGGTGGGATGAGCGTTGACATGTCCATCACATGCGAACATGTTGGGAACATGTCCAAGATGATTCAGATTCGTAACGTCCCCGATGACCTGCACCGGACGCTGAAAGTGCGGGCGGCCACGGAGGGCATGACCCTCTCCGACTACTTGCTTCTGGAGATGCGCCGGCTTGCCGCACAGCCCACGCTTCGCGAGTTCGTGGAGCGCCTGCATCGGCGGGAAGGGGTCACGCTCCGAGAATCCGCCGCGACCGCCATTCGGAAAGCGCGGGACGGGAAGTGATCGTGCTTGACGCGTCGGTGGCGGTCGAGTTGCTCCTTGTCACGCCAGACGCCGCGGCGGTGGAAGCGCGGATCGCGCGCGATCCGTCGCTCCATGCGCCGGGGTTGCTGGACGTCGAGGTCGCGCAAACCATCCGTCGTTACTGCGCCGCCGGCCAGGTCCGCGCGGCGCGCGGCGCTCAGGCGATCGCCGACTTGATCGACTTCCCGGTGCGACGGTACCCACACGGCCCGCTGTTGGAGCGCATCTGGCAATTGCGGGGCCGTCTCACCGCATACGACGCTGCCTACATCGCGCTGGCCGCGACCCTCGGCGCGTGTCTGCTGACCAGGGACAGGCGGCTCGCGCGTGGCGCGGGGCGTGCCGCCGAGGTCGAGGTTCTCTAAAAGGCCGGCGGCTCGGACGCCGTCAGCCGGGGAGATTTGCGAACAACTCCCGAATGTCGATCTGAAGCTCGGCGGCGTCCGGCGCCACGCTCCACCGCAGCGTCTCCGTCACGATCTCGGGTCGCTCGTCCTCTGGACGCCACACCTCCACCAGGCGCGCGTCCGGATCCACGATCCAATACGTTCCCACTCGCTGGCGCTGATACAGGCGCCGCTTGACCAGGCGGTCGCCACGAGCGGACGACGGCGAGACGATCTCGACCGCGAGCAGCAGCGTCCGCACGCTTGTCCAACTCCGCGAGACCTCGCGTGCCGGGATGACGAAGAGATCGGGCTGAACCAGCTTCTCCCGATCCCAGCTGATGTCGGCCGGCGACGCGAGCACGATGGCGTCCGGCCGACTCCGCAGGTAGGTGGCCAGGGTCACGTGGAATTGTCCGACGACCACTTGATGCGGCATGTTCGGCGCGGGCGTCACGAGCAGCTTGCCGTCCACCAACTCGTACCGGTTCCCGTCCTTGGGGAAGGCCAGCACTTCGTCCACGGTATAACGGCGTGCGGTATCGGGCATAGCCATAGAATGACATCTCCTCGGCCGAGAGGGCAAGACATAGCCGAGGATCGGACATTGCACTGCTTCCTACCAAACCGGTTCGCCGCGGAAGGGGGCGATTCATTGCCGCTTGATCAGGAGTGGGTCGCGCGGAAGCAGGCGGTGGCGACGACCGACGACGGCGGGCGAGGATAGACGATGACAGGCGCCCCTCACGGCTGCCCGCCAGGGCACCACGGCCAACCACGGACCACCAACCACGAACTACCAACCGCCAACCGAAAGACGGCCAACCGTCAACGAATCCTCCCCGTTGCGCATAGATGATACGGACGGTACATCTGGGCCGGCCGGCTCCACCGGTCGCACTCCCACAACGGCCAACGGCCATTCGGCTCTCGGCTATTCGGCTAACGGTTAACAGGAGGATGCATGTCGCGTACGACCGGATTGGTGCGCCGACACGCGTGGTTGCTGGCGCTTGCCGCAAGCGCGCTCGGACCGGTGTCGGTGAGCTGGGCTCAGGGCACGGGTCAGAAGCTCGACCAGGAATACACGCAGAAGATCAAGGAGTACCTCCGCGATCCCCGAATCACGACCGAGCTGGTCGATCACCTGCCGGCCTCGAGTACCGTCCCCACACCGCTCAAGTTCTTCGGCCACATCATCGGTGCTCCCGGGGAGCTGGACTACGCGAAGGACATGCAGCGCTACTTCGAGGCCCTCGACAAGGCGTCCGACCGTATTGCGACCTGGACGATCGGCAAGACCGAGGAAGGCCGCGACATGATCGTGCTCGCCGTGGCCGACGCGGCGACAATCAAGAACCTCGAGCGCTACAAGGGCATGCTG
>CAYWNR010000433.1:0-3575 GCA_964459705.1 uncultured Gemmatimonadaceae bacterium
GGCCGTGGGGGTTCGCGCTCCCGCGCGCGGAGCTCGACGCGATGCTCGCGAACGGGGCGGTGCGCGCGGGCGCGACCCTTCACGAGCACGCCACGGCCGAGTCGTTCACCGTCACCCCCGCCGGCGTGTCGGTCACCATCCGCGGTCGACGTTCCCGGCACTCGGTTCGCGCGGGACTCCTGATCGGCGCCGACGGCCTCCACTCCCGCATCGCCGAGCAGCTCGGCCTCGCCCGGCGTCAGGGGGCCCGGCGAGTCGCCCTGGTCGCCCACTTCGAAGGCGTGGCCGACATGCGCGATGTTGGGGAGATGCACGTTGGACGACGCGGATACGTCGGGCTCGCGACGGTCGCCGACGGCATCACCAACGTGGCAGCCGTCATCCCGGTCGCCGACCTGCCACCGGGAGTCGGAGCCGCGGAGCGGCTCGTGACCTTCCTCCGCCAACTGCCCGCCGTGCACGCCCGGATGACCGGGAGCCGGATGCTCGGCCCGACCCTCGCCGCGGGTCCGTTTGGGCGACGCACCCTCCGCGCCACCGCCGACGGCGTCGCGCTGGTCGGCGACGCCGCGGATTTCTACGACCCGTTCACCGGCGAGGGGATCTACTCGGCGCTCCGCGGCGCGGAGTTGCTCGTGCCCCACGTGCTGAGGGCGCTCGACGCCGGCGCGTGCTCGGCCCGCGACCTCGCGGCGTACGATCGCGCCCGGCGTCTCGCCTTCGGCGGGAAATGGCTCCTCGAACGCCTCATCGGCGCGGTGGTCTCCCGACCCGCCTGGCTCGATCACGTTGCGGTTCGCCTCGCTCGCCGCCAAGCAACCGCCGACCTGTTGGTGGGGGCCGCCGGTGACTTCGTCCCAGCGGGGCGCGTCCTGCGTCCGTCGGTGGCGTTCCGACTGGTCGCATGACCCCCATCGACCCCAATCGGTTCCGGGAGCTGCTCGGGTCCTTCGCGACGGGCGTCGCGGTCATGGCGGCGCTCGACGCAAACGGCCGGCCGGCCGGAATCACGGTGAGCGCGTTGGCGTCCGTTTCTCTCACGCCACCGTTGCTGCTCGTGTGCATAGCACGCGACGCCGATTTTCACGCCGTTATCGCCGGAGTGTCGCGCTTCGGCCTGAGCATTCTCGCCGAAGATCAGGAAGGTCTCTCTCGTCGCTTCGCCGCCGACGTCGACGACCGATTCGCCGGGATCGGGTGGACCCCACATGCGACCGGCGTGCCGCTCCTCAACGACGTCGCCGCGCATGTCGTGTGCGGCGTGGCGGGAACGCACGAGGCCGGCGACCACACCGTGTTCTTCGGTCAGGTTTTGGACGGGCAGGCGTTCGCGCGCCAACCGTTGCTGCACCATCGCGGCGGCTATCGTCGCCTCCGATGATACCGCTCGACCACTCCACCGTCGGCACGGAAGCGCTCGATGACACTGCGTGCCCGCCCGTCCTCGCACGCACGATCCTCAAGGACATCGGTCGCTCCAACGCGCTCTTCGGAGGTCGGGCGGCCGTGACCTGGGGTGTCCGCCGGCTGCTGGACGGTATCCGACCGGGTACTCGCCTGACGCTGCTGGACGTCGGCGCCGGGGCGGGCGATATCGCGCGAGCGGCGCGGCGCGCCGCTCGGCGACGCGGGATCGACCTCATTGCCGTGGGGCTCGATCCGCTGCGGGAAGCAGCGCAGCTCTGCCGTGAGGCGGGGGTGCTCCCCCTGCGTGCATCCGCCGCCGCCCTGCCATTGCGCGGCGAAGCGTTCGACATCGTGATCGCGAGTCAGTTCCTGCACCATTTCACGCGCGCCTCGGCGGTCGCCCTGGTGCGGGCCTTCGACGCCGTCGCGCGCCTCGGCGTCGTCGTTGCCGAACCACGGCGCACCGAGGCCGCCGCGGCCGGCTTCTGGCTCGCCAGCCTCGGGCTGGGATTCCACCGCGTCACCCGGGAGGACGGCGTGGTATCGGTGCGCCGGAGTTTCCGAACGGCGGAGCTCCGGCGGCTCCTCGCGGACGCGGGCGTTTCGGCGGTGGTCCGCCGCCGGCCGGGATTCCGGGTCGCCGCGTATTGGAGGGGACACCATGCGGACCGTTGACCATATCGTGGTCGCCGCGCCGGCCGACCGCGTGTTCGCCATCGCCGCCGACGTCGAGCGGTGGCCGGGGATTCTGCCACATTACCGCTGGGTCCGTGCCGTCGAACGGGCCCCGAACCGCGCGGTCATCGAAATGGCCGCCTGGCGACCGTTTGGTGTCTTCCGGTGGCCGACTTGGTGGGTATCGGAGATGGAGGCCGACGCCGAGGCGCGCCGGATTCACTACCGGCACATCCGGGGTATCACACGCGGCATGGACGTCGAATGGCGGGTGCACGAGCATGAGGCGGCTGTCACCGTGGAGATCGTTCACGAGTGGGAGGGCCCACCGTGGCCGCTCATCGGCCGCAAGGCGGCCGCCTGGGTGATCGGGCCGGTGTTCATCCACGGCGTCGCGTCCCGCACGCTCGCCGGCGTCAAACGCGCGGCTGAGATGCGGGAGAATGACAGGACGGGAGAAGGATGATGAGAGAGCACGAGGTGACCCGGCGCGTCGTCGTGACCGGGATTGGTGCCGTGACGCCGATCGGCACCGGTGTGTCGGGCCTGTGGGACGGCCTTCGCGCCGGACGCTCCGCGATACGGACCGTCACGCGGTTCGACCCGTCGCCGTTCCGCTCCCGCGTCGCGGCCGAGATCCCCAACTTCGTGCCCGGTGATCACCTCGGCATGCGGGAACGTCGCCGGTTCGATCGGTTCTCCCAGCTTGGCGTCGCGGCGTCGCGGCTCGCGTTGCAGGATGCCGAGCTGGACCCTACCGCTGAGAATCGCGACCGCATCGGCGTGATGATGGGCTCGGCGCTCGGGGGCATCGCGCACGCCGAAGAGCAGGCGGCCGCCTTTCATGCCGGTGGTCTCCGGGCGGTGGACGCGAATCTGGCGCTCACGGTGTTCGGTGGCGCGGTGTCATGCAATATCGCGATCGCCTTCGGTCTCACCGGACCGAACGCCACGAACGGCATGTCCTGCGCGTCCGGGTCCGTGGCGGTCGGCGACGCCTTGCGCGCCATCCGGCGGGGCGACGCCGACGTGATGCTGGCGGGGGGCGCGGAGGCGCCGCTAGCCCCGCTGTGCTTCGGCGCGTTCGCGATCATCCGGGCCATGTCGACTAGGAATGACGACCCTGGCACCGCGAGCCGGCCGTTCGACCGGGACCGCGACGGGTTCGTCATGGGAGAAGGAGCAGCGGTGTTAGTGCTCGAGCACCGCGACCGCGCGGTGGCGAGGGGCGCCCGCATCTACGCCGAGGTCGTGGGCTACGGGCTCACCAACGACGGCCATCACATGACCGCGCCCAAGCCCGGCGGGCGGGAGGCCGCGCGGGCCATGGCGCTCGCCCTGGCGGATGCGCGCATCGCGCCGGCGGACGTCGGATACGTCAACGCCCACGGTTCGTCCACCCCGCTCAACGATTCGACGGAGACGGCGGCACTGAAGATCGTGTTCGGCACCCACGCACCCCGGCTGGCGGTGAGCGGGACGAAGGGATACTA
>CAYWNR010000434.1:0-3562 GCA_964459705.1 uncultured Gemmatimonadaceae bacterium
CTCAGCGTCTGGAAGAAGCCCGGGACCATACCCTCCATAATCGAGAAGAAGATCAGGAGGCTCATGCCGTTGCCGATTCCGCGCTCGGTGATCTGCTCGCCCAACCACATGACGAACACCGCGCCGGTCGTGAGCGTGAGCACCGTCAGTAGCCGGAAGCCCCAGAGCGACGACATCGAGACCGCGTTCAACGACTCGATGAAGATCGCGAAGCCGTAGCCCTGCCCGACCGCCAGCGCGATCGTCAGGTACCGGGTCCACTGCGTGATCTTCTTCCGACCGTCCTCTTCCTTCTGGAGCTTGTCGACGGTCGGGAACACCGCGCCCGCCAACTGGAAGACGATGGAGGCCGAGATGTACGGCATGATCCCCAGGGCCAGCACCGTCGCGCGGGAGAGCCCGCCGCCCACGAACAGGTCGTAGACGCCGAACAGCGTCTGCCCCGCCTGGTTGTGCATAAAGTCCGCGAGCACGCCGACATTGACGCCGGGCGTCGCGATGTGCGCTCCTCCCCGGTAGATCGCCAGGCAGAGGAGCGTGAAGAGGATCTTGTCCTTGAGCTCAGGATCGCGAAAGAGGTTCGGGATTCGCGGCGCCGTCATCGGCTCAGGCCTCGACTCGTCCGCCCGCCTGTTCGATCTTGGCTCTCGCGCTGGCGGACGCGAGGCACCCGGCGACCGCGTAGGCGCGGGTCGCCTCCCCGGTGGCGAGGACCTTCACCGGCCGGTCCGCCCGGCTGATCAGCCCGGCTTCCGCCAAGGTCGCCGGCGTGACGTCCGTGCCGGCGAGCTTCACAAGATCCCGGAGGTTGACCGGCTGCGCCGCCACCCGGAACGGGTTCGTGAACCCGCGCTTGGGCAGCCGCCGGATCAGCGGCATCTGTCCACCTTCGAATCCGGGCCGCACGTTGCCGCTCTTCCGCGCCCGCTGGCCCTTGTGGCCGCGCCCGGCCGTCTTGCCGAGCCCCGACCCCGGGCCCCGCCCTTTCCGCTTGGGCTCCGTGGTGGCCCCGCGCGGGGCCGGGAGATTGTGCAACCCCAGCACCTTCGTCTCCTCCGCCATCACGCCTCCTCAGTCACCCGAACGAGGTGCCGCACCTTGAACAGCATCCCTCGCACCGAGGGCGTATCCTGGACGAGTCGCTCCTGCTGATGATGCCTGAGCCCGAGCGCCCTGAGCGTCTTCCGATACGTCTCGGCGTGGCCAATCCCGGAGCGGATCTGCTTGACCCGCAGCCGCTTCTGGCCTTCCTGTCCCGCCGGCGTCTTCTTCGCCCTTGGCTTCCTCGGCTTCGCCGGCTTCTTGGTCGCCTCAGCCACGCGACACCTCCTGCCGCGGCCGGAACGGGATGGCATCCACCGGGAGGTCCCGCTCCCGCGCGACCTGCTCCTGCGTCACCAGCCGTTGCAGTCCATTCACCGTCGCCCACACCATGTTATACGGGTTCGCCGAGCCGAGCGACTTGGTCAGCACGTCGGAGATCCCGGCGCACACCATCACCGCGCGCACGGGGCCGCCGGCGATCACGCCCGTCCCAGACGAGGCGGGCTTGAGGAGCACCTCCCCGGCGCCGTGCTTGCCGATGATGTCGTGCGGGATCGTGGTGCCGGTGCGCGGGATCTTGACCATGGCCTTCCGCGCCGCCTCCACGCCCTTCCGGACCGCGTCGGAGACCTCATTGGCCTTGCCCGTCCCGACGCCGACCGAACCGTTGCCGTCCCCCACGGCCACCAACGCCGTGAACGAGAAGCGCCGGCCGCCCTTGACCACCTTGGCGACGCGGTTGATCGCGACGACGTTCTCCAGGAGATCGGAGTCGCGGTCACGTTCCCGCTCGCGTCCGCGCCGCCCTCCTCGATCCTGTTGCTTCTTCTCGGCCGCCATCCCTTAGAACTCCAGTCCGCCGTTCCGTGCGCCTTCCGCGACGCCCCGGACACGCCCGTGATACGTATACCCACTGCGATCGAACACCGCCTTGGTGAAGCCGGCCGCGCGCGCCTTCTCGGCCAGGAGCTTCCCGACCGCCCGGCTCCGCGCCACCTTGCCGGTGCCTTCGACCGTCACGCCCTCCGTGCGATCGCCCACGCCCATGAGCACCAGGCCGCGATCGTCGTCCACGAGGTGCGCGTAGATGTGCTTCAGCGAGCGGAACACCACCAGCCGCGGTCGCTCCGCGGTGCCCGCGACCCGCTTCCGGATGCGCAACTGGCGACGATAGCGCCGCTCCCTCCGGGTGGTCGGTTTGTGAATCGGCCGCATCACTTCGCTCCCGTCTTGCCGGCCTTCCGCCGCACGCGCTCGCCCACGTACCGGATGCCCTTCCCCTTATAGGGCTCGGGCGGCCGGACCTTGCGGATCTCCGCGGCGACTTGGCCGACCAGCTCCTTGTCGATGCCTTCCACCTTGACCTGCGTGTTGTTCTCCACCGAAATCCTGACACCGTTCGGCGCCGGGAAGTCCACCGGGTGGGACAGCCCCACGACCAGCCGGACCCCTTGGGCGTTGGCCTCCGCCTTGTACCCCACGCCGTGCAGCTCGAGCTGCCGCGTATACCCGGTCGTCACACCCGTCACCATGTTCCCGATCAAGGCGCGGGTCAGGCCGTGCAGCGCGCGGTGCATCCGCTCGTCGGACGGACGCGCGACGGTCAGCGTCGTGCCGTCGAGCGTGATCTGCATGTCCGGATGGAACCGCTTCTGCAAGGTCCCCTTCGGTCCCTTCACCGTGACGTCGTGGCCGCTCACCGTGATATCCACGCCCTTGGGAAGCGGCAGCGGTCTCCTGCCAACGCGCGACATCCGTGCCTCCTACCAGACCACCGCGAGCAGCTCCCCGCCCAGATGGGCAGAGCGCGCCTCGCGATCGGTCATGAGTCCACGCGGTGTCGAGAGAATGGCCATGCCGAGCCCGTTCCTCACGCGCGGGATCTCCCGCACCTTGACGTACCGGCGCAGGCCCGGCGTGGACACCCGCTGCATCTCGCGGATCACCGGCTGCTCCCCATGATAGCGGAGATACAGGCGCAGCAACCCGTGGAGCCCGTCGTCCAGCACCTTGTAGTCCTGGACGTAGTGATTGTCCCGTAGGATCCGGGCAATCTCGATCTTCAACTTGGATACCGGCATATCGACCCGGCGATGCCCCGCCATACAGGCGTTGCGGATCCGAGTCAGCATGTCGGCAACAGGGTCTGTCATGCTCATAGCGTCCGACGCCGCTCCTTACCAGCTGGCCTTGCGCACGCCCGGGATCTCGCCCCGCAGCGCCAATTCGCGAAAACAAATCCGGCAGAGACCGAAGCGCCGCAGGTACGCCCGGGACCGTCCACACCGCTGGCACCGCGTGTACTTGCGTACGCTGAACTTCGGCGTCCGTTTGCATTTTGCGATCCACGACTTCTTCGCCATGCGCTGCTCCTCTACCCGACGACGACGGGCGTCTCGCCACGGAAGGGCATGCCCAGTTCCCGCAGCAACGCCAGGGCCAGGTCATCCCGGCCCGCCGTAGTGACAAACGTGATGTTCATCCCGTGGATCTTCTCGACCTTGTCGTAGTCGATCTC
>CAYWNR010000435.1:0-3549 GCA_964459705.1 uncultured Gemmatimonadaceae bacterium
GCAAGAACCGCAAACCGCCCCGCTTCAGATCGACCTCAGGATCGGGGTCACCGAGGGCGACCCGCAGTTCATGTTCGGCGACATCCGGGGCGTGGAGGCCGGCAGCGACGGGACCATCTACGTCCTGGACTACCTGGCATCCGAAATCCGGGCGTTCGATTCGACGGGTCGGTACCTGCGCACGCTGACACGCAAAGGACAGGGCCCGGGGGAGCTCAAAGCGGCCAACGGCATGATGCTCGTCGGCGATTCCGCGCTCTGGATTCAGGACCACGGCCAGTGGATGATGATCGCCGTGGATCTGAACGGCGAGGAGCTGACACGCTTCAAGATGCCCGTGTTGTCGTTTGGATACGTGTGGAGCGGCATCATCGATCACCGCGGACGGTTCTGGAAGGAAGTGATCGTCTCGGATGAGCCGCGCCAGTATCCACCTAAGGAGGGGCTGATCGAGGGCCATGCACGAGGCTATCTCAAGAGCTACGATCCACGCACCGAGACCACCGACTCGATCTACGTCGGGGACCTCACGGACCGTACGCTGATCGCGCGTATTAAGGGGGGCTATTCGTACCGTGTGGTCCCGTACACCCCGCGCCGGATCACAGTCGTCGATCCGGCGGGAGGGTTCTGGCAGGTATCGGGCACGGCCTATCGGATCGCGCGCCTCGACGAACAGGGCGACACGGCGCTCGTCATCGAGGTGGCGGCGGATCCGGTTCCCGTCACTGATCAGGACCGCGAGCGCGCCTCGAAGGGAGTGGGCGAGGAGTCGCCCGAGCAGCAGCGCCTGGCACAGCAGATCGCGGGGGCCATGCCGGAGGTCAAGCCGTGGATCACCGGCCTGGTCATGGACGATGTCGGTCGCCTGTGGGCGCAACGGACGGCGACGGATGGCGAACCTGCGATCTACGACGTGTTCCGCGCGGACGGTGGGTACGTTGGGACGGTGACGCTGGGCTTCACCCCGTACTTCCCAATCCGCATCCGCCACGGTCGGGTGTATGGGGCGGTCCGGGACTCGCTCGATGTGCCGTCAGTGGTGCGGTCGGAGCCGCTGCCGGCGTTTCCGAACTGAGGCAGGGGGAAAGGGGTTGGGTGGTGGGGCGTGGCTACAGGGGAGACGGCGAGACGGCAAGACGGCCAGCGGACGGCGAGGTCATGGGCGGCAGTTTGTCTCCACGCACCGAGCCACGTTCCGTGCGAGGAGACCACCTTGCACCGAGGAACTGGGAGCCGCTAGCCGTCTTGCCGTCTCGCCGTCTATCCTGCCGCCTCCCACCCACCACCCACTCCCTTTCACCTCGTCGAGTCGATCACCTCTCCCGATGCCGCGACCCACAGTAACTCCGCATCGCCCGCCGTCAGTCGCCGTTCGATCATCACGGTACCGTCCGGCCCGGCGGCCAGGCGCACTACATCCTCCCGCCCAGTCTCATTGACGAGTGCAACGAGCGTGGCGTCCCGGAATGGGATTGCGAGTACGAACCGTCCATCGCGTGGCTCCACCGCGCGCACTGGTGCCGGCGCAGTCGCGGCCGCACGGAGCGCATTCCCGTAGGCGCGTTCCTGCGCCGGACTCGGGTACGCCCACTCGAGCGGCGACGGATAGTGGATGATGCGACCCCGACCAACCGCCTGAGTCGTGACGGTACCCGCCGCGGCGTACGCCGACTTCACCACCTCGTACGGATACCGCAACGTGCCTACGGAGTCACCCACCTCGACCACGGCGAGCGGGCGTGGTGCGCTGCCGAGCCGCACGGCCGGGAGGCCGGCGTCGTCCGCCTCCAAGTAACCGGACGAGAGCAGCGTGGCACCTGCCCGCACTGCAACTTCGATCGCGCTCCATGCCGAATCCGCCAAACCCTGTATCGCCGGCAGAATGATGAGCTTTGGACTGCCAAGCTCGGCACGTACCCGGTACTCCGGCACGACGCGCGCCCGAATCCCGAGCACCGCCAGCGTCTCGACCGCTCGGCGTGTGGCGGCGACGCCCAATGCACGGGGCGCGTACAGCTCCGGCGTGGGCGCCAACAACACCACGTCCGGCTGCGTGGGCTGCTCGAATCGATCGCGCGAGCGCCGCACGAACGCGGCAAATCGGCGGAGCACCGCCAGCTCGGGCTTGTAGCTCAGATCGGCCCGGCGGATTCCGATCGCGACTTCGTTGTCGGAATCCATGTACGGGTTCACGTCGTACACCCACTCGACCGCGCCGAACGCGCCCGCCGCGAACGCATACGCGAGCTTTCGCGCCAAGAGTAGCGCACTCGTGGCCGGCTCTCGTAGCGCCGCGCCACTGAGCAGCTCCCGCTGCATGATGCCGGTTTCGCTCACCAGGAGCGGGGTGCCGGTTGCCTTGGCCATGAGGCCGTCCCACCACAGCGCGTCGTTCAGCCACCAGGTATGCATCGAGGTGAACGCGACCGCGTCGTGGTGATAGAGCGGACTCAGCCGGTCGGTGAGCCCGCCCTCGTCCTGGCCGACCGTGATAGCCGCCGCCGAGCCCGCGTCGCGGATGGCCGCGCGCATCGCGAGCACCCAATCGCGGAACGCGTCCTGCGCAAACTGACTGAACGCGCGCGCGCGCTGGGGCCGGCGCTCGCCGAACACGGTCGCGTCACTGAAATCTGATTCGCGCGGCACGCCGATAGGAGCATCCGGCGCCAACTGCCATCGCCGGCGGACCGTCTCCATCCAGCTCGTGTCCGCGGCATCCCTCCCACCGCCGTACGCCTGGCGCAGCCACGCGCGAAATGCGTCCGCCTCCCTGGCATCTCCGTTGGGACGGGTGGACCAGACGCGGCGGGGCGACGCGAACGACGGCTCGTTGATCAGGTCCCACATCATCTCCCGCGCGCCCGCGAACCGGCGCGCGACGGCGCCCACGTAGGACCGCTGCCCCGCCAGCGAGCGCGGATCGAAGTACGGGCTGTCCCCTCCGTAGGCCGGGGGCATGAACGCGAAGAACGTGAACAGCACCGGGATCCCGTGCTGTCGCGCTGAGAGGTAGAACGCCTCGAGCGCACGCAGCCAGGCCTCGTCCACCGAGTCCGGGGCGGCCATCAGCGATTCCCACCCGGCCCACACTCCCGTCCGCACGAGGTTCACGCTGAGCGACTGAAGCTCCGCGAACTCCTCGTCCCACACGGCGGCGTCGGGCTGCTGGAGAAAGTCCCGGTGCACCGTTCGCGACATGAGCGTCGTGCCGATCACCGGCTCCGGATGTCCCGCCCGCCGCAACGTGTACCCGTCGAAGGAGAGGCTGTCCCCCGAGGCGAAGAGCACCGGATCGAACACCCAAAACCCCGTGGTGGCGGTGGGGAGATCGGAACCGGTCAGGGCAACACGATACAGTCCCGGTCCGTACGTACCCGGCAGCGCAACGCGAACGTGACCCTCAGGATCCGGTCCGACGGTCACGGCGACCGTCTGCCGGACCCCGCCCCCGGTCACCGTGAGCCGCGCCCGGCGCCCGGCCTCCCAGCGCGCTCCCGGCCGCCGCCACGTGACGTCCACCGCCGGCCGCTCTCCCTCGTGAAACGA
>CAYWNR010000436.1:0-3536 GCA_964459705.1 uncultured Gemmatimonadaceae bacterium
GGGCCACGTTCGTCTTCGTGATCCGGGCCTGGCGGTGGCGCGTGATCCTGGAGCCTACGGGCATCGCGACGTCGTTCCGCTCGCGGTTCGCCGCCACCGCCATCGGCTTCATGGGCAACAACCTGATCCCGCTCCGCGTCGGCGAGTTCATGCGGGCCTTCGCGCTGGCCCGCGTCGAGCCGGTCCCCGTGGTCGCGGCCTTCTCGTCCCTCGTCATCGAGCGCCTGCTGGACGGAGCCTGCGTGGTCGGCCTGCTCTTCGTGTCGATGACGCTGCCCGGCTTCCCCGGCCTGTTCGCCCAGGGCGCGGTCTACACGACGGTCGCGCGCGGCCTCGGCGTGATGGTGGGCGCGGCCTTCGCCGTGCTCTTCGCCTTCGTCCTCTGGCCCGCGCCGGCCGTGCGCCTCACGGAGCGCGCCGTGCGCTTCCTGCCGCGGTCGTTGCGCCGCCCCATCGTCGACGCGCTCGAGGCGTTCCTCTCCGGCGTGGGCATCCTGCGCAACCCTGTGTTGCTCCTGCGCTCCGTGGCGTGGACGCTGGTCCACTGGATGGTCAACGCCCTCGGCTTCTGGTTCGCCTTCCGCGCCTTCGGCCTCGACCTCGACTACACGGCGGCGCTGTTCTTCCAGTCTGTGATCGCCATCGCGGTGTCCGTGCCCTCGGCGCCCGGCTTCTTCGGTCCATTCGAGGCGGCCGCGACGGTCGTCCTCGCAGGGATGTGGGGCGCCGCCACCGACCATGCAGCGGCCCTGGCCATCGGCTACCACGTGGCGACGTTCATCCCGATCACGATCATCGGCCTCTACTACGCGCGGGCGATCGGGTTCTCGCTCCGTGAAGCCGGCGGGACCGAGGAGCGCGTGGAGGCGGCGGTCGAGGAGGCGACGGGACGGGAGGGCCGATGAAATCTCCTCTGTTTCGGTTGACGCCACATATGGCGACAATTCAGTATGCGAACCGTTGGCAACCAGCGCCTCGGCGAGCTCGGCGATGCGCGCGCCGCCCAGGGGCAGGCGGTTGGCCGACATGTGTGCTTCTGCATTGTGCGCCAGCGTTTTGACCGGTAAAATGCTGGCAATGTATGCACGAAGGTTCTCGGTCCCCGATCACAGCTTCTTCCTGTTCGGTCCCAGAGGGACCGGGAAGACGACGTGGCTCAAGCATCTGCTGCCGGACGCCCTCTGGTTCGATCTCCTCCGCACGCAGACGATTCTCGATCTCAGCCGGGAGCCGAGCGCGTTCCGGCAGCGCATCGAGGCGCGGCCGCTGGGGAGTTGGATCGTCGTGGACGAAGTGCAGCGCATGCCGTCGCTACTGAACGAGGTGCACGCCCTGATCGCCGACCGGGGGCGCGACTACCGATTCGCCATGAGCGGATCGAGCGCGCGAAAGCTGAAACGCCTGGACGTGAACCTCCTGGCGGGCCGCGCCATCAACCGGCAGTTCTTCCCCCTCACCGCCGAGGAGTTGGACTTCGACGTCGATGTCGACTGGGTCCTCCAGTACGGGCTCCTGCCCCAGGTGCACGTCGAGCGCGATTACGCTGCTGACGTCCTGGATGCATACGTGGCGAACTACGTGCGGGAGGAGATCCAGCAGGAGGCGGTCGTCAAGAACCTGGAGTCGTTCGCGCGGTTTCTGGACGTTGCGGCGGTCCTCAACGGGCAAGTGGTCAACGTTGCCGGAGTCGCTCGTGATGCCGCCGTGGCCAGACCCACCGTCCAGGGATACTTCGCAGCGCTCGTGGATACGCTGATCGGGTTCTGGCTTCCGGCATGGCGCAAGCGCGCCAAGGTGAAGGAGGTCGCGCGCCCCAAGTTCTACCTGTTCGACCCGGGCGTCGCCCGCGCCCTTGGTGGACTTCTTCGGGAACCCCTGCATGCCAGCGAGCGAGGCCACCTCCTCGAGACGTGGATCGTTCACGAGCTTCGCGCCGCCATGGAGCACGGCGCGTTCGGCGGCCAACTCTCATACTGGGGCACGCCCTCCGGTAGCGAGGTGGATTTCGTCTGGACGCGCGGGACGCGAGCCGTGGGCATCGAGGTGAAGGCGTCCAGGCAGTGGCGGCGTGAATACGGCTCGGCGCTCAAGAAGCTGGTGGCCACGAAGGT
Organism: uncultured Gemmatimonadaceae bacterium; assembly: GCA_964459705.1. Lineage (GTDB taxonomy): Bacteria > Gemmatimonadota > Gemmatimonadetes > Gemmatimonadales > GWC2-71-9 > JAOTWJ01. The sequence continues at coordinate 2,112 of CAYWNR010000436.1, forward strand.
CCTCGACTCGGCCCACGGCGTATACACGGGAGACGCGACCCTGCAGGACGGCCCCGTCCAGGTCCGGCCCATGCGCGCGTTCCTGCACGCGCTCTCCGCGGGTGGGATCATCGGCTGAGGCGCTGGACGCTGGCGTCGGAGAGCGTCGAGGAGGCGGTGGAGCGGGCCGTGCGGTGGGGTGGGGGTCGGCCGGCCGGGAGGGTCGGAGCGGACGCTCCGTCTTCCCTCAGGAGCATCCGACGGCGATCGCCAGCGCACGGCAAACGGCGCTCATCTTCTCGGGGGGAACGCGGCCGATCCAACGCCGCAGTCGATCCTGATCCACGGTCTGAACGTGGTCGAGGTTGACCGCCGAAGGGCCCTTCAGCCCTTCGTCGATCCCGACGACGACCTCGCTCGGCGCGCCGCGGATCGTCGATGTGATGGGCGCCACCATGACCGTACGCAGCAGCCCGATGACGTCGGACCTGCTCAGCACGAGCACGGGACGACGTTTGTCGGGCGGCTTGAACGTGTAGAGCCAGATGTCGCCTCGACTCACTCGACCGGCCATTCGCTCTGTTCCTCCCAGCCGGCGAATTCTGATCCCACCCCCTCACCCGAGCCGTACGCAGCCTCGTATCGCTCCCGGATCTCCTGATCCCGATGCCTTGCAAGGTACTCGGCGATCGCCCGTCGGATGACCGCCGAACGTCCTTGTCGTGCAACGGCCTCCGTCCGGTCCAGCGCCGCGAGCAGGGACTCGTCGAGGGTGACCTGTACAGCCTTCATGTAGTAAATCTATGTGGATGACATATCAACATCAACGATGTAGCGCTCCCCCTGCTGGCCGAGCGCCTGGACCGGGATCCCGGATCATCCTCGGGCGGTCCTACGGTTCCTCCCCCGATGGCGGTAGTTTTTTCTATTCCGTCCGCCGGGCCACGCGGCCCTCCCTCCCGGACGATCACGTACAGACACGAGCACGAGCATGGCCACCCACGACCGAACCCGGCACGCGCGCGCTCATTGCGCCGCGCTTCCTCGACATCCACCGCATCACCGATACCCACGAGCACATCGGCATGCTCTATTGGGCCCGGCCCAAGCAAGGCACCCTGACTCTTTCAAGCTCCGAGCACCACGACATCCGCTGGTGCTCGTCTGACGACCTGGATCAACTACAGCCACCCATGTCCGCTGCCGTGAAGTGGTATTGCCGCACGGCCCTCAAGGAGGTTGCCGAATGAAACCCGATGCGTGAGCCACTGCCTCACGCGTCACGCCGCACGGGTCACATTCTCCCTCATGCTCCCCCGCCCTCTGAAAGCCGGCTGCTTCGTTCTCGAAGGCCTTAACTCCTTCGCGACCGTCTACTACTTCTACTATTTCTATTTCTTCATGCAGACGGTGTTTGGCTACGGCAACCAGGCCAATCTCCTGCTG
>CAYWNR010000437.1:0-3535 GCA_964459705.1 uncultured Gemmatimonadaceae bacterium
ACTACCTTGGCGGTGCCCTTTCTCTCGTCGAGGCGCGCATGGGTCGCAGAAGGTCATCCAAACTCGAGTATTCCATTTTGAACACGCGCCGTCTCGGCCTCACCGTCGCGCTCGCGCTCGTCGCCGTGGCGTGTGTCGACAAGCTCGTGACGTTGCTCGGTGGCAGGCTGCTCGATCTGTGGTATCCCTTCGGAGCCGCGCGCCTGCTCACCTTTGCCAACACGTTTCTCCTCCTCGCCATCGCGCTCTATCTGTGGGAGATCCGGCACGAGATCGTGAAGGCGCGGAGCTGGCTGGAGGGTGTGGCATGGAAGCCGGCGCCGCCGCCCGAATCCGACAACGCGCTTCCATCGGTTCCGCCCAGTTCCTAGGTTAGGATATGCCGTTTCTGGAGGATCGTGTGCGTCGGCTGGTCGTCATCCTCGTTGCCATCGGGTGGGCGGCTCCGGTCGCCGCGCAGCGTCCGGTGGTCTACCGCGTCCCGGTCACGGGAACCATCGAGCTGGGCATCTCCCCGTTCATCAAACGTGCCATCTCCGAGGCCGAGGCCGCGGGCGCCCGGGCGGTGATCCTCGACGTCAACACGCTGGGCGGACGGGTGGACGCCGCGCTCCAGATCGTGGACGCCATCTCGCAGGCCACCGTTCCCGTGTACGCGTTCGTGGACCCGCGCGCCATTTCGGCCGGTGCCTTGATCAGCGTCTCGACGGACAGCGTCTTCATGGTGCGTGAGGCCACGCTGGGCGCGTCCACGGTGGTGGACGCCCAGGGTGCCAAGGTGTCCGAGAAGGCGCAGAGCGTCATGCGCGCGCAATTCCGGGCGCTGGCGGAGCGGCGCGGCATCGATCCGCGGATCGGCGAGGCCATGGTGGACGAGACGATCGCCATCCCGGGTGTGGTCGAGGAGGGGAAGCTGCTGACCCTCACCGCGAGCGAGGCGGAGCGAGTGGGCTACGGGATCGAGGTGGCGGGCTTCGATGACGTGCTGTCGCGGCTCGGTATTGAGGATGCCGAGATCGTCCGGCCCAAACAGAATTGGGCCGAGGGCCTGGTGCGGTTCCTGTCGAACCCGTTTGTGGCCCCCATTCTCCTGTCGATCGGCGTGCTGGGACTCGTCATCGAGATCAAGACACCCTCGTTCGGGATGGCCGGCATCGTCGGCCTCCTCTCGCTGGGCGGATTCTTCGGGAGCCATCTCATCATCGGGCTCGCGGGGTGGGAGGAGCTCATTCTGCTCGCCGCGGGGCTCATCGCGCTCGGGCTGGAGGTGTTCGTGGTGCCCGGCTTCGGGATCGCCGGCATCATCAGCATTCTGTGCATCGGCTCGGCCATCTTCCTGGCGCTGCTCGGCAGTTTGCCCACGTGGGCGGACGTCGCGCGCGCGAGCGGGATCGTGGCGACCTCGCTTGGCATCATCATCGCGGCCATCTACCTCATCGTGCGAAACCTGCCCACCAGCGGGCGGTGGCGCGGCATCTTCCTCCGGACCGCGAGCCACGCGGAGGAAGGCTATGTGTCGGCGGACGCGCGCGACGATTTGTTGGGCCGCGTTGCGGTGGCCCTCACAGACCTCCATCCGGCGGGGACGGCGCAGTTGGATGGTGAACGGATCGACGTCGTCACCGAAGGCGACTACGTGAAGCGCGGGGCGTCCGTGCGGATCCTGCGTGCCGAAGCGTACCGACTGGTGGTCGAGCCCCTGGCGGCCCTGTCCGGGGACCACAAGTCGCTGGACTCATAAGGAGCGACGCTCATGGATGTTTCCGCGCTTGGACCGGTCCTGCTCCTGCTCGTCGTGGTGGGAGGGGTCATCGTCCTTGGCCTCTTCACGCACTTCGTGCCGGTCCGCTTGTGGATCGAAGCCCTGGCGGCCCAGGTGCACGTGGCCATCGGGAGCTTGATCGGCATGCGGCTCCGCAAGGTGAACCCCGCGGCGGTCGTGCGACCGCTGGTCAAGGCGACCAAGGCCGGTCTTCAGCTGAACACGGACATTCTCGAGGCGCACTACCTGGCGGGCGGCAATGTGGACCGTGTGGTCAACGCCCTGATCGCCGCGGACAAGGCGGGGATCGCGCTCGACTTCAAGAAAGCCACGGCCATCGACCTCGCCGGCCGGGACGTGCTCGAGGCGGTGCAGGTGTCGGTGAATCCCAAGGTGATTCAGACGCCCAAGGTCGCCGCCATGGCCAAGGACGGCATTCAGCTCATCGCGCTCGCGCGGGTGACGGTCCGCGCCAACATCAACCGGCTGGTGGGCGGCGCCGGCGAGGAGACCATTCTCGCGCGGGTTGGCGAGGGGATCGTGTCCACGATCGGCTCCGCCGCGTCGCACAAGGCGGTGCTCGAGAACCCGGACAACATCTCGAAGACCGTGCTGGCCAAGGGCCTCGACAGCGGGACCGCGTTCGAGATTCTGTCGATCGATATCGCGGACGTGGACGTCGGCAAGAACATCGGCGCTGAGTTGCAGACCGACCAGGCCGAGGCCGACAAGCGGATCGCGCAGGCCAAGGCCGAGGAGCGGCGCGCGGCCGCGGTCGCGCTCGAGGGCGAAATGAAGGCCAAGACGCAGGAGATGCGGGCCAAGGTGGTCGAGGCCGAGGCGCAAGTTCCCCTGGCGCTCGCCGACGCGTTCCGGCAGGGGACGCTCGGCGTCATGGACTACATGCGTTACCGCAACGTCGAGAGCGACACGGCTATGCGCCAGGCCATCGCCAAGGGCGGCATGGGCGAGGAAAAGCAGAGCTCCTGATCATGGACAGCGATTTCCTCCAGATCCTGGCGCTCATCGCGTTCATCCTCTTTGGGCTGTTGGGCGGCAAGAAGAAGAAGCGGCCGCAGCAGATGCCGACGGGGACTCGGCTCGAGCCGCGCACGGCATTGGAGAAACGCCAGGCCGGACTGCCGACCTCGCAGCAGGATCTGCTGCGGGAGTTGGAGGGCCTGGTCACGGGGCGCGCGTCTTCCGAACCGAGACGGCTCCCACCGCTCGAGGAACAGACCGAGGCCGTCAGCCTGGAGCCGATGGATGCGGACGAGACCGCGCGGTGGCAGGCCGGGCTTGACCGCGCGTCGAAGGTCCGCGAGACCACAACCTGGGAAGAGGGACTTGAGCGTGGCGCCGCCACGCTGGAGACGCTGGAAGGGGCAGGGGAGAAAAGCCACACCAAGTTTCACGAGCGGTATGCCCAGCAGCCGGTCGCCAGGATCACCAGCTTCGACAGCCCGACGTTCAGTTCCTACGATCTGCGACGGGCGTTCGTGTGGTCAGAGGTGCTGGGGGTTCCGGTATCGATGCGGGACCGTCTCGGGGGAGAAAGCTAGGCGGTTACCCCAGAGCAGCGGGGCAGAGAGAAGCTGGCACTCAGCATCCGGCCGGGCGTACCAGCAACGGTCCATCCCTGCCTTGTCTCTGCCCCGCTGCCCCACTGCTCTTGTTTAGAACCGTGGCCCCCCCCCCCCCCCCCCCCCCCCCCACAATTTTTTTGACAGAAAAAAAACCCCCAAGAGCACAAGAACAACCAAACACAACCCC
>CAYWNR010000438.1:0-3518 GCA_964459705.1 uncultured Gemmatimonadaceae bacterium
ACGCCCGCGCGCACCATGTCGCCTATCCGCATGCCTCCATGTCAGAAAACGATGGCGTAGGGAGGCGTCGCCACGGGCAGCATGAACGCCATGGAGCAATCGAGGGCGGCCGCCAGCATCAGCGGGACGGCCGGGAGACCGATGCCCTGCGCGACGCCCGCCATCAAGGGCATGGCCAGCGCGGCGGTGGCGGTGTTGCTGGTCAGCTCGGTCAGCAGGATGAACAACGCGGTCGTGGCCGCGACCACCACGGGCACCGGCAGCCCCTCGAGCGCGTGAAGGCGTCCGCCGATACAGCCGGAGAGTCCCGAGCTCTCGAAGGCCGCTGCCAGCGTGATGCCGCCACCAAACAGGAGCAGGATTCCCCAGGGAATGCCGCTCGCCGTCTTCCAGTCGAGCGCCGTCCGGAACCGGGAGCGGGGCAAGGGAACCGCGAAGAGGACCAATGCGGCGATGAGCCCGATGGCAGGGTCCGTGAGTCCGGGCATCAGGTCGGTGAGTCCCGGTACGCGCAGCGCGCCGAGTTGCTTGGGTGTGCGCAGCACCCAGCCGAGGGCGGCGAGGGCAAAGACGACCATCACGAACCGATCGCCCGGCTCGAGGGACCGGGTCGCGGTCTCCACCGGCGCCGGCGCCGTTCCGTCGAACTCGCGCGGGACCCGGAACACGACGACGAGGATCAGCCAGCACGCGGCCAGCAGGGGCAGCGCGAGCGACAGACCGATCGGGAGCCAAGAGGCGAACGTGAAGTCGGCGTGCGCGAGCTCTCGGGCGTTGGCCACGAAGATCGCGTTCGGTGGCGTCCCGATGATCGTCGCGACCCCACCGATGGAGGCGCCGAACGCCACGGCGAGCATCACGGCGATGGCGTACCCGCTTCGCTCCTCGGCGCCGGGCGCGCGGGCCACGGTGGCGGACGCGATGGGTAGCATCATCACGGCGCTGGCGGTGTTGGAGATCCACATGCTCAGGAACGCGGTGATCAGCAGGAATGCGAGTATGACCCGCCGGGGACTCGAGCCCACCGCGCCCAGCGTGACGGCGGCGAAGCGGCGATGCAGCGCCCACCGCTCCAGGGTTGCCGCAATGAGAAACCCACCCAAGAACAGGAAGATCACGGGGTCCGCATACGTCACGGTCACCTTGTCCAACGACGACACGCCGATCAGCGGGAGGGCCGCGAGCGGCACCAGCGAGGTCGCTTCGAGGGGGATGACGGCGGTGAGCCACCACAACGCCATCCACACCGCGAGTCCGGCCACGCGCCACGCCGGCTCCGTCATGCCAGCCGGCGCCGGGAGCAGCACCGCCAGCAGGAGCGCCATCGGGCCCGCGACGAGCAGCGCGATGCGCTTCACCGCGGCGGCACCAGTTTCACCGGCGTGTGGCGCGTGATGCGTTCCTTCAGTTCCTCGGGAAGGGGCAACGCGAGAAACTGCTGGAGGTTCTCGCGCAAATCCCGAACGCCGGGGCTCGGCCAATCCGTGCCCCACACGACCCGGTCCCCGATCTCCTCCAGCCGAGGGAAGTAGTCCAGCAACTTGCGGGGCGGGATGCCGGAGATCTCGAGGTAGATGTTCCGGTGCCGGCGCAGGATGAAGAACGCCTCGTCCATCCACAGGGGCCGGCCACCGTGCGCCATGATGATCGTGAGGTTGGGGAAGTCGAGCGCGACGTCATCCAGCTCCATCGGGCGACCGAACTTGCACCGTGCTCCCGGAAAGATGCTGGTGCCCGTGTGCACCGTCACGGGAAGACCCCGCTCCTCACAGCGCCGGTAGATGCGGGCAAGCGACTCCATGCCCATGGTGTAGGCGTTCGCGGGATAGACCTGATGCGGCGGGTGGATCTTGAGAATCCGGATGCCCAGTTGGAGCAGCGCTTCGACCTGTCCTTCGGGGTCCTTCGTGAACCGCGGATGGACCCCGCCATAGGGGATCAACCGCTCCGGATCCGCACTCGCGTATCGCGCCGCGAATTCGTTGGTCGAGTCGTCGAACCCCATGACGTCGGGACTTGGGTAGTTGACCAGACCCACCCGCCAGATCCCGCTTTCGTCCATCACGTCGAGCAACGCGCGCGGATCCGCCATCAACGCCAGCAGCCGTTCCCAGTGATCCTCTTTCCCCTTGCGCATGGCCGCGGCCACTTCGGGCCGAAGCTGCTCCCACGGCTGCACGTGGATGTGCAGGTCGGTGACGCCCGGCGGCGTGGTCATGCGCCGGTGAAGTCGGGCTTCCGCTTCTCGAGGAAGGCCTGCACGCCCTCTTCCTTGTCGCGGGAAGCGAACGCCAAGCCGAACAGCGATCGCTCCAGACGCAAGCCCTCGTCCAGGGGAGCACGGGTGGTGGCCCGCACGGCCTCCTTGAGATATCGGAGCGCGATGGGGCTCTTGGCGGCGATCGCGTCAGCCAGCGCGCGTACGCGTGGCATCAGCTCGCGGGAGGGAACGACTTCGTCCACGAGACCGATGCGCAGCGCTTCTTCCGCCGACACGAGGTCACCGGTATAGAGCAGCTTGTACGCGTTGCCGAGGCCAACGAGCCGCGGCAGCCGTTGCGTGCCGCCGCTGCCCGGCAGCAGCCCCAGATTCACCTCGGGCTGCCCGAGCTTGGCGGTCTCGCTGGCGATGCGGATGTCGCATGCCATGACCAGCTCACAGCCGATGCCCAGACAGAACCCGTTGATGGCGGCAATCACCGGCTTCGAGAGTCCTTCGGCGATGTCGGTAACGTTGAGTTGCGACATGTAGCGATGTTGGGTGATCGGCGTGCGTTCCGCGAACTCGCGGATGTCGGCACCCGCCACGAACGCCTTCTCGCCGGCGCCGGTGAGGATCACGACGCGAACGTCGGCATCCTCCTCGAGGCGGGCGAGCGCGGCGCAGAGACCGGCCCGGGCCGTCTGGTTGAGCGCGTTGTGCTTCTCGGGTCGATTGACCGTGACGGTCGCCACGCGACCCTCGATGGCGGTCAGGACGCTTGCGTCGGCCATTCGTAGAACCCCTTGCCGGTCTTCTTCCCCAGTTCGCCCACCCGGACCTTGTCCTTGAGGATGGCCGGTGGCGCGTAGTGCGGGTCGCCCAGCTCCCGGTGCAGATACTCGGCAATCGCGAGCCGCACGTCGAGTCCCACGAGATCGGAGACCTTGAGCGGTCCCATCGGATGCCCGTACCCCAGCTCCATCGCCATGTCGATGTCCGCGGCGGAGGCGACGCCCTGTTCCAGCATGCGCATCGCCTCGAGCCCCAGCACGACGCCGAGCCGCGACGACGCGAATCCGGGCGTGTCCCGCACGACGATGGGGCGCTTCCCCATGGCCCGCGCCGCGGCGACCACCCGCTGCACGTGCGCGTCGCCCGCGCGCTCGTGCCGGACGATCTCGACCAGTTGCATGATGTGCACCGGGTTGAAGAAGTGCATGCCGACCACGCGGCGGGGCTCCGGAACGGCGTCCGCGATGTGGCCGACCGAGAGCGTCGACGTGTTGGTCGCGAGCGTGGCGCTGTCCGGGGCAGT
>CAYWNR010000439.1:0-3512 GCA_964459705.1 uncultured Gemmatimonadaceae bacterium
AACAGCACGCGATGCTGGTGCTCCTCCGGAACGCGGAAATAGGTCAGGAGGAGCACGAAGACGAAGATGTTGTCGACGGAGAGAGACTCCTCGATGAGGTAGCCCGTCGTGAACTCGAGGCCGGCGGGCACGCCGCGCGTCAGGGCGACGAACACGTTGAAGCCGGCAGCCAGCCCGATCCAGCAGGCGGCCCACACGGCCGCCTCGCGTGTGGAGATCACGCGCCCGCGCCGGTCGAGCACGCCCAGATCGAGCGCGAGCAGGGTCGCGATCACCGCACCAAAGACGATCCATCCCCACGGGTGACTCATCGGCGGGGAATGTACAGGGGGAGATGGGAGCGCGCGTGGTCGCGGGCCGCGAGCACTCATCTCTGGCCGGTTCGCGGCTGAGCGTTGTGGGGTCGTGCCTTCGTGGTCTCTGGCGTGTTCACGACGGAGCGTTGTGGGTCGTGCCTTCGCGGTCGTGTTTCGCGGCTGAGAGCCGCGGCTCGGCTGATGTCGCTAAGAGCGACGGGGGGGGCGGCTTCGACGCCGGGCCTAGGACGTCGTGCCTTCGTGGTCCTGTTTCGCGGCTGAGAGCCGCGGGCCGGCTGATGTCGCTAAGAGCGACGGGGGATCACCGCGTGTCTGATTTCGTCGGCGGCGCCGGAGTCGTGCGCGATATCGCCTCGCTGGGATGGTGTTGGGCCTGGAGACGCACATACCGCCGCGCGGTTTCCAGGGCACGGGGACTGACGCTCGAGATGTGGTAGCCCTTGGCCCAGCGGAGGGGCCGCCCGGTCACATGACCGTGCCGATTGGCGAGCGTGGCGGTCCCGCCCTTCATCCGCTGCAAAAGCCGAGGGATCGCGGTGGTCGGGTGGAGGCGCAATAGCAGATGCACGTGGCTGGACACGATGCCGAGTTCGAGCACCCGCGCACGTTCCTGCCGCGCGATGACGCGAAGGTGTTGATCGAGATACCCAGCCACCCGCGCATCGACGAGCCGGGCGCGGTCCCGTGTGGTCCACACGATGTGCACGAACAGGCGGTCGCGCATGCAGCAGGATAGCGTACGGCCACGACCCGCCCGTAACCGCTTTCACGCGAGCCCAGCGCTTTTGTGGCAGAGTCCGATTTCCGCCGGAGCCCGCGTCATGATCTTCAAGTCACTTCAGTGACATCAGCCGAGCCGCGGCTATCAGCCGCGAACAATCACCCGCGAAGATCCTCCCCGCCTTCTTGCCTTCTTGCCCTCACTGTCCTCACTGTCCTCACTGTCCTCACTGCCCTCACTGTCCTCACTGCCCTCACTGCCCTACTATCCCCCCGTGACGCTCCCCATCGCGGTCTGGCTGCTCCTCGGTGCCATCTGGGGCTCCACCTGGCTGTTCATCAAGATCGGCCTCGCGGACCTCCCCCCGGTGTCGTTCGCGGCGCTGCGCTTCGTCGTGGCGCCCCTACCCCTCCTGATCTGGCTGGCCGTAGGCCGCCCCGCTGTGCGGCTGATCCGATCATCCCGTCATCTCGGCCATCCCGTTTCTCCCATCTCCCCGCGCGGCCCGGCTCTCACGCGCCGGGACTGGCGCCTCCTCGCCGTCACCGGCTTGCTCACCTTCACCGTCAACTACACGCTGGTGTTCTGGGGCGAGTCGTATATCCCTGCGGGGCTCGCGGCCATCCTCTACACCACGTTCCCGATCATCGGGATGCTGATGGCGCACTGGCTCCTACCGGCGGAGCCGCTCTCGCGCCGGAAGCTTCTGGGCGCGCTGGTGGCGTTCGCCGGGGTGATGGTGATCTTCGGCAACGAGATCGCGATACGCGGGCTGATGGCGTTGTTCGGAAGCCTAGCCATCGTGGTCGCCGCCGCGTGCACCGCCTATGCCGACATCGTCATCAAGCGGGACGGGGCGCACATCGAGCCCATCACGATGACCGCGGTGCAGATGGTGGTGTCGGTCGGCCCGATGCTCATCCTGGGAGTAGCGCTGGACGGCAATCCGCTCGCGCTGCACTGGACCCCGCACGCGGTCGTGTCCCTGCTCTACCTCGCGCTGGTGGGTTCGGCGCTCACGTTCACGCTGCTCTACTGGCTGATCCAGCGGGCGCAGGTGACGCGCGTGATGTTCATCCCGTTCATGAGCACCATCATCGCGGTCGCCCTCGACGCGCTCGTGCTCGGCGAGCGGATGCATTGGCGGACGTTCGCGGGCGGGATTGGGATTCTCGGCGGGCTCGCGGTGGCGCTGTCGGGTCGAACACCTCTCCCCCCAACCCCCTCTCCGCCTGCGCGGAGGGGCGGGACGTGAGAATAGCCCGCGCCCGCAGGCGATAACGTCCTGGAGGAGTTTCCCTTGGCCGTGCATGCGGAGGGGGACTGGGGTGAGACCCGGGCCGGGCGGATCGTCCATTCAGCATCCCGGCGACCTCGGCCGCCTGGGCGACACCCGAAAGCGGTGGTACCTTCGCGTCGATCGCCAAGGGCCACAGACGTTCCCTTCCGGGTTCGCCGAGAGGGACCAGGGGTGAGATCCACAGGCGGACCATACATCGGGGACCGAATGCCATGCACGACACCATCAAGACCACGTCACCAGCGCACCCACGCGTCAGGACCACACGCGCGGCCCCGTGGGCGGTTGCCACCGCCGCCTTGGCGCTCCCGCTGTTACCCATCGCCAGCTCGGCGCAGCAGCCCGCCCAGGATCCCCGCTTCGACGTTCAAGAGGTGATGATCCCCACGCGCGACGGCGTGAAGCTGCACACGCTCGTTTACACGCCGCGCACGCAGACCGGACCGCTCCCGATCTTGTTCCGCCGCACGCCGTACGGCGTGATGCGCGCCGCCGGCGCGTTTCACTCCTCGTACAAGGAACTGGCGGACGAGGGCTTCATCTTCGCGTTCCAGGATATCCGCGGTCGCTACGGCTCGGAGGGCTCGTTCGTGATGCAGCGCCCGCCAGCCCACACGTGGGATGCCAAGGCCATCGACGAGAGCACCGACGCCTACGACACCATCGAATGGCTCGTGCACCACGTGCCGAACAACAATGGGCGCGTAGGCATCCTGGGCGTGTCGTACGACGGTTGGACCACGGCCATGGCGCTCATCGACCCGCACCCGGCGCTCCGCGCCGCGTCACCCCAGGCCTCTCCCGCCGACATGTGGCTGGGAGACGACTTCCACCACAACGGCGCCTTTCGCCTGAGCTACGGCTTCGAGTACGCCGCCATGATGGAGACGTCCCACGTCAACACGAACTTCTCGTTCGACCGCTACGACACCTACGACTGGTACCTGTCGCTCGGGCCGCTCGCCAACGTCAACGCACGCTACCTCCAGGGGAAGATCCCAACGTGGAACGATTACGTCGCCCACCCCGACTACGATGCGTTCTGGCAGCGGCAGACCATCGTACGGTACTTGAAGACGCCCAGCGTCCCGACGCTCAACGTGGCCGGCTGGTGGGACCAAGAAGACTTCTACGGCCCCGTCACGATCTACGACACGCTGGAGCTGCGCGACAC
>CAYWNR010000440.1:0-3510 GCA_964459705.1 uncultured Gemmatimonadaceae bacterium
GTTCGCGCAGGTCGGCAAGAAGCCGTTGGTCGCGTACGCCGACACGCTGGGCAGCGCGCCGCTGGTGCCGTCCGCGCCGCGGCCCGGCAAGGTCGTCGCCGAGTCGGCCATCGCGGAAATCGGGGTAACGGAGTGGACGCTGTCGAACGGGGTGCACGTCGTCGTCAAGCCGACCGATTTCAAGGACGACGAGGTACTCGTCCGGGCCATCAGCCCCGGCGGAACGTCACTGGCCCCCGATCGGGACTGGCTCTCGGCCGAGATGGCGTCCAGCGTCGTCGGTAGGTCCGGCGCCGGCGCGTTCAGCGCGGTAGATCTCCAGAAAGTCCTGGCCGGGAAGGCGGTGAGTGCGGGGCCCACGATTGGGGAAACGGAGGAGGGGTTCTTCGGGTCGGGATCGCCCAAGGACCTCGAGACGCTGCTCCAGTTGGTCTATCTCTACGCCACGGCGCCACGCACGGACAGCGCGGCCTTCGCCGCCATGATGGGGCAAATCCGGGCGTTCACCGCGAACCGGGGCGCCAGCCCGGAAGCCAACTTCCAGGACACGCTGCAAGTCACCCTCGCGCAGGGCAACCCGCGCGAGCGCCCCTTGACGTCGGCCCTCGTGGACTCGATCGACCTCGGCACTGCGGTCAGGTTCTACCGCGACCGGTTCGCCGACTTCGGGGACTTCACGTTCTTTTTCGTGGGCAATGTGGACCCCGCGACGCTGCGGCCGCTGGTCGAGCGGTGGCTCGGCGGGCTGCCGTCGTCGGGACGGAAGGAAACGTGGCGGGATCTCGGGATCCGCCCCCCCACCGGCGTGGTCGAGAAGGTCGTGCGCAAGGGACTGGAGCCGAAGGGCCGGATGTCCATGATCTTCACCGGCCCGTTCCGGGAGAACCGGGAGAACCGGTACGCGTTGCGGTCGCTGGGTGAGGCGTTGAGCATCCGGTTGCGGGAGGTGCTGCGCGAGGACATGGGCGGGGTGTACGGCGTGGGCGCCAGCGGCAGCAGCAGGATCGTACCCGACACGTCGTACTCGTTCTCGATCGGCTTCGGCGCGGACCCCGAGCGGCTCGACGAGCTGAAGGCGGCGGTGGTCACCACCATCCGCGCCTTCCAGTCTGAGGGCGTGTCCGATTCGATCGTCGAGAAGGTGCAGGAAACGCAGCGGCGCACGAACGAGACCAGTCTCCGGCAGAACAACTACTGGATGTCGCAGCTCGTGGGTCTCCGGCGCTCCGGCATCGATCCGCGCCGGATCCTAACCTACGATGAGCTGATCGACGCGCTGACGTCGACGACCATCCGCGACGCGGCGCGGCGGTATCTCCGCCTCGATAACTACGTGGAGGTCCGGTTGGTACCCGAGACCGTCAAGCCAGGCACCTGACGTGCCCGCGCCCCGGTTGAGCGCCGTCCTCCTCGGCGTCGCCCTCCTCCTCCCGGCGCGGCTCGCCGCCCAGGGTGAGGAGGCCGACGTGCTCGCGGTCATTCACCGCCTGTTCCAGGCCATGCACGCGCGCGACACCGTCGCGTTGCGCGCGGTGTTCGATCCCGCCGCCGACCTGGTGACGACGGGCCGGGACCGGCAAGGCGCGTGGACCGTGCAGCGGGTGCCGATCGACAACTTCATCAGCAGCGTCGGCCGCGCGACGATCGACCTGGATGAGCGGATCCACGAGGTGGAAGTCCGCATCGACGACCACCTGGCGAGTGTCTGGACGCGATACGACTTCTACGCGGACGGAGAGTTTCGCCACTGTGGCGTCGATGCGTTCCACCTGGCCCGCGGAACCGGAGGCTGGCGGATCGTCGCGCTCGCCGACACCCGCCGGACGGAGGGGTGCGCCGCCGAGGGCGGCTCCTAGCGCAGAGTGGAGAGTGATGATTGCAGAATGAGCGGGTGAGGCCCAGCAAACTCGAGATCGGGCGGGCGTACGAGCGGGCGCTCTTTGCCGGCCGCATGGACGAGGTCGGCGGTTGCTTCACCGACGACATCACCTACTGGGTGGCCGGTCGGCCCCCGCTGGGCGGCGAATGGCATGGACGTGAGGCCGTGCTGCGCGCATTCACGAATCGGGAGTTCGGCCTGGGAGCCGCGGACTGGAAGGCCGAGGACGTCCAGCGCACGTGGTCGGAGGCGCCGGATCGTGTAGTCGTCGAGATCCACGAACGCTCGTGGCTCGCCTCGCATCCCGACGACGTCATCGACCAGCGCACCTGTGTCGTGATGCTGTTCCGCGGCGACCGCATCTGCGAGTTGCGGGACTATACCGACTCAGCCACCTACGAGGGCTTCGTGGCCCGGCATCGCGGAGAGCTGCCGAAGTTCAGGGGCGGGGCGCTGTGAGCGGACAGCGGGCAGCGGGCAGCGGGCAGCGTACGTCCCGCAAGCTCCGCGCGCTGCGTTCTCATTCTGCAATCAGCGTTCAGTATTCTGCTTTCTGTATTCCCTCAGGCCAGGACCTGCACTACGTAGACCACCGCCGTCGCCCCGAGTAGGACGAGCCCGACGTAGGACAACACCCGCAACGCTGGCCCCGGCCGGCACGCTTCGGGGACGTGCGGAGCCGTCACCGCGCGCAGATTGAGGTAGCCCAGGGCGGGAGCGGTCAGAAACGACACGGTCGTCGCGAAGTCCACCATGGCCGTGAGGCTCCCAATGAAGGCGGCGATCACGAGCACCGTCAGCCCTCCGAGCACCGCGCCCGAAATCCAATAGGGGAGACCCTCGTCGTCACCGGACGCATCGACCCCGTGCGCGATCACCCGAAACGTGCGCGCCAGGGCCCGCGGGAATCCATCGACCACCGTGAGCGACGTGGAGAACATGGTCGTGACCACGGCCACGAGCACGATGGGGCGCATCCAGGCGCCGAGCGTCACGGCGTACAAGTCGACCAGTTGAACCGAGAACTGCGTCCCCTGGGCGCTGAACGCCGTGCCGGAGCGGTGCATGACGCCGGCCCCGAGGATCACGAACGCAAATGCCAATACGCCCGTCCCGATGTACCCGACGCGGAAGTCCAGCAGCGCGTGCGCGACGCTCGCCCGCCGACCCGTCGACCGGTCCTTGGCGAGGGTCCAGAGGGAGTTCCACACGGAAATGTCGAAGGCCGATGGCATCCAGCCGACCAGCGCCAGAATGAACGGAAACGCGACGCGATCCGGGCCAAGGGGCCAGGGAACCAGCGTGTGGACATCCGTGCGGGGCAGCGCCACTCCGGCCGCGAAGAGTGTGGAGATCGAGAGGAGCGCAATGATGACCTTCGTTACCAGATCGAGGCCCCGGAACCGCCCGGCGAACAGCACCGCGGCACATGCCGTGATCACCAACGCGGCCACGGCGGGCAGCGGCACGCCGAGGTGGAACACGTATTGGAAGAGGAAGGCCGTGAACAGCACGACGGCGACCTGGATGATGAGCGCGGTGCTGATCGTGATGAGCAGGTACAGCCACAACGCCCACCGCCCGACGCGGCGATACCCCTCCACGAGGCTCTCGCCGGTCGCCGCCGCATA
>CAYWNR010000441.1:0-1619 GCA_964459705.1 uncultured Gemmatimonadaceae bacterium
GGGATCGAGCCCGGCGACTGGGCGAATCTGTTCGGCGGCGACGGGTTCCACGCCTACGTGGACACGAAGAATCCCGACTATGTCTACGTCGAGTACCAGGGCGGCAACCTCAACCGCTACCGGAAGTCCACCGGCGAGACCAAGGGCATCCGGCCCTACGCCGCCGAGGGCGAGCCCAAGCTACGCTTCAACTGGAACACGCCGCTCCACGTGAGCGCCACGGTCCCCGGCACGTTGTACCTGGGGGCGCAGTATCTGTACCGGACGCGGGACCGCGGCGACACGTGGGACCGGATCAGTCCCGACCTTACCACCAACGATCCGGAAAAGCAAAAGCAGGCGCAGTCCGGCGGGCTCACGATCGATAACTCGACCGCCGAGAACCACACGACCATCTACACGATCAGCGAGTCTCCCAAGGATCCGCAGGTGGTGTGGGTGGGCACCGACGACGGCAACCTCCAGGTGACGCGGAACGACGGCGGCACGTGGAACAACGTGGCGTCTCGGGTGCCGGACCTGCCGCGGGGCACGTGGGTCTCCCACGTCGAGGCCAGCCGATTCGACGCGGCGACCGTGTATGCGACGTTCGATGGCCACGAAACCGGTGACATGGCGACCTACGCGTACCGGTCGCGCGACTACGGCGCCACCTGGGAGCGTCTCGGAGCGGAGGGACTCGAAGGGTACGCGCACGTGCTCAAGGAGGATCTCGAGAACCAAAACCTGCTGTTCCTCGGGACGGAGATGGGGCTGTTCATCTCGATCGATGGCGGCGCGACGTGGGCCCGGTACGAAACCGACTTCCCCAAGGTGGCCGTGCGCGACCTCGCCATCCATCCGCGCGAGCAGGATCTCCTCATCGCCACGCACGGGCGCGGCATCTGGATTCTCGACGACATCACGCCGCTCCGGGGGCTCACCGTTGCGGCGCTCGACTCCGAGTTGGTCATGCTGCCCACGCGGCCGGCGGTGATGACGGTCGGGTCCGGCGTGCAAGCGTTTCCGGGCAACGACGAATTCGTCGGCCAGAACCCGCCCGAGGCGGCGTCCATCGTCTACTACCAGCGTCGGCGCCACGTGTTCGGCGACATGCGGGTCGAGATTCTCGACGCCAACGGCGACGTGCTCACGACGCTCGGCGCTGGCAAGCTGAGGGGCATGAACCGCGTGGACTGGCCGATGCGACTGCCCATGCCCAAAATGCCGGCCGCGACCTCACTCGCCCCCGTCTTCCAGGGCCCGCTCGTCGAGGAAGGGACCTACAAGTTCCGGATCGTGAAGGGGTCGAAGACGTATGAGGGGAGCGTGACGCTGGTGCCCGACCCGCGCGCCGACTACACCGCCGAGGACCGGCGGCTGCAACAGCGCACCGCACTGGATCTCTATGCCATGCTGGAGCGGCTCACGTACGTGGTCGAGGCGACGACGGACCTGCGCGGGCAGGCGCGCCGCGCCGCCGACTCGACGCGCGGCGGCACGGCGCGCAACCTGCGGCGGCTCGCCGACGCGTTGGAGGCGTTCCGCGCGAGCCTCGTGTCCACGAGCGAGGCCGGTCAGCTCTCAGGGGACGAGAAGCTGCGCGAGCACCTCGCCAGTCTGTTCGGGTCGGTGAACGG
>CAYWNR010000441.1:1719-3498 GCA_964459705.1 uncultured Gemmatimonadaceae bacterium
CGACACGCGCGAGCATCGCGAACTCCCCGAACAGCCAGTGAGGCCGGCGGATGGGCAGGCCGCCCACCTCGTCGGGCCGCGCGACCACGCGAGACGGTCCGCCCTGGGCGTCCACCACCCGCAGGGCACCATCCGGATCGGTGAACGCAATCCAGCGCCCGTCCGACGACCAGTGACACGCCGTGCCTGGCTGCTCGGTGAGCAGCCGCGGCGCACTCCACGTGGAGTCGGCGGCGCGCGTCGTGACGTAGAGCCGGTCCTGGCCCGCACCGTCCCGCCGGTAGAAGACGAGGCTCTTGCCGTCGGGCGACCATTGCGGCTGCTGGTCCTGGAGGGTGTCGGCGGTGACCTGCACCTGGTCCTGGCCGGTGACGCTCATGACGAACACGTGGCGGACACCGTCGCGCACCGAGTAGTACGCCACCTCGCGGCCGTTCGGGGACCACACCGGCCCGAACTCGTCTGCCGGATCGGTGGTGATGGCCACCGGCGAGGCCGTCGGGCCGGTCTGGAGCCAGATGTCCTGGCTTCCCCCGCGATTGGAATCGAACAGCAGCAGTCCGCCCACCGGGAAGACGTCCAGGTCTTCGATCACCTGGTCGCCTTCGGTGACGGCGCCGCCGTCGCGGATCGACACGATGGGTTCGCCGGGGCCGGGAATGGGTACCGCCCACACGTTCGCGACGTGGTCGAGCTGGACGTACACCAGCTCGTCTTTCCCCGGGAAGCGCGCCACGCTGTGCAGGTGCAGCCCGGTTGTGAGGCGCATGGGGGCGCCGGCCGCCTTCCCGCCGCGCGTGAGCCGGAGGGCGAAGAGATCGTTCGTGGCTCCGCCGCCACCCACGAACGCCAGCGTGCGCTCGTCGAGCCAGACCGGGCTCGTGGCCAGGTCGCGGCCGTCGGTGAGCGAAATCGGTTGGCCGCCGGAGGAGGGCACGACGCGCAACGTGGACGGCGCGATGTTCCCCAACAGGGCCTCGCTGTAGGTGAACTCGGCGTTCCCGCTGACATAGGCGATCCACCGGCCATCGGGTGACCAGGCCGGCGAGTGCGCGGCGCCGTCATGGACCAGCGCGTGCGCCTCGCCGCCCTGCACCGGGCGAGTGTACAGCGTGCCGTCCTGGATGTAGGCGGTGTGTGTGCCGTCGGGCGACCACCCGAAGCCGCCCGCCGGGTGCGCGGTGCTTCCCTCCTCGAGCGTGCGGACCGCTCCGCCGAGCGCGGGCGCGGAGTAGATGGTGCCGTCGGCCTGAAAAGAGAGACTCGTCCCGTCGGGATCCCAGTGCGGCCACCGTTGGCTGGCGGGCACACCCGGAGCCACGGTCACCGCCTCGCCGCCGGCGAGTTGGCGCACGCGAATCCGCATTGCGCCGAGGGTGCCGCTGGCGTACGCGACCATCCGTCCGTCGGGCGAGATGGCTGGGTCGAGCTCCATCTCGGTGGCGACGCCCAGCCGCCGGGGCTGGCCCAGGAGGATCATGTGGGGCGGCGCGAAGGCCAAGCGGAGCGCCACGACCGTGATCACCAGCAAGCCCGCGCCGATCACCCCGATCTGGAGACGGCGGCGGGCGGTCCGGACCGGCGGCATCGGCGCCGGCGTGACGGCCCCACTGCTCGGGAGCAGGAAGGGCTCGATCGCCTCCCGCAGCGCGCCCGCGTCCGGCCACCGCTCTTCGGGGCGCTTCGCGAGGCAGCGCATGATGGCGGCGCTCAAGTCCACAGGAAGATCCGGACGCAGGGTGGCCAGGTCCGGCGGTGTGGCCGTCACGTGCGACGCGA
>CAYWNR010000442.1:0-3497 GCA_964459705.1 uncultured Gemmatimonadaceae bacterium
TGGTCATCGTGACGCCCCGCACCCAACGCGAGGATCCCTGCGCGGGGCTGTAGTCTCGCAACCGGCACATCTCCCACGGCTGCTGGGACACGCCCTACATCGAGCCCATCACTCCGATCTGAGCGCCGAGAGCGGATCCACGCGCGTCGCCCGCAGGGCCGGAATCGCCGAGGCGAGGAGGCCCGCCAGCGCTAGGGGTCGCAGCCACGCCGCCGAAGACCGTCGCGTCGTGGGGGCGGACATCGAAGAGAATGACGCTCATGAGGCTGGAGACGCCGAGCGCCGCCGCCAGACCGATCGTCATCCCGACGGCGAGCTGCACGGCACCCTGGCGAATGATCATGCGGACGACACGCCCGGCCTCGGCACCGAGCGCCATGCGGATCCCCACCTCCCGCGTGCGCCGGCTGACCGAGAACGACATCACGGCGTACAGCCCGACGGCGGCGAGAAACAACGCGATGAAGCCGAAGATCATGAACATCGTCCCGAACACGCGGACGAACCACAACGGTTGGGCAATCGCCTCGTCCAGCGACATGATCCAATAGAGCGGGAGGTCCGACTCCTGTTGAGCGGCCACCTCGCGCACCTGCGGCGTGAGCATCATCGGTGCGTCGGCGGTGCGCGCCGAGATGTAGACGAAATTCGAATGCGCCTGCGGCAGCGGCCGGAAGACCACCGCTGGCATGGGATCTTCCGGGTCGCCGCCAAACACGTTCGGCACCACGCCCACGATGGTGAGCCACGCCTGCGTGCTGTCGATGGGGTTGAGACGAATGCGCCGGCCCACCGGGTCCTCGTCTTGGAGGAAACGGTCCACGAACCGCTGCGTCACCACCGCCACCTCCGGCGCGCTCTCTCGGTCTGCGTCGGTGAAGAGCCGGCCCCGGGAAAGGGGGATGTCCAGCGTCTCGAAGAAGCGGGGCGACACCGACGTCGTGCGCGTCTGCGGGTAGTCCTGGGGCCTGGCATAGGTCCTCCCCTCCAGCGCGAAGCGGTTTCCGCCCAGTCCCTGCTGCGCGCCGGGTAACCCGGAGCTGACGGCCGCGGCGCGCACGCCCGGCAGCGCCCCCACCCGCTCGGCGAGCTGTCGGAAGAACCGCTGCTGGCGCGTCGTGTCCGTGTACACCAGCGGGTAGCCGAGCCGCGCGGTGAAGACCGACTTCGTGGCGAAGCCGGGGTCCATCGTGCGCATCCGCGTGACGCTCTTCACCATGAGCCCCGCCGCCACGAGCAAGGCGCAGGAAAAGGCAATCTCCAGGATCACGAGGCCCTTGCTCAGCCGGCCGATGTGCAGGCTCGACGACCCGCGCGACTCGTCCTTCAGCACCTCGCTCACGTCCGTGCGCGCCGACTGTACGGCGGGCAGGATGCCCGCAGCCAGGCTCGACACCACGCCGGCAGCCACGGCGAAGAGCAGCACGGGCGGGAACAGCCCGATGCGGATGAAGGACGGCGGGTTGGAGTCTATGATCGCGCGGTTGAAGAGATGGATCCCCACCCACGCAATGACGACGCCCAGGACGACGCCCACCAGCGACAGCATGCCCGACTCCGCCAGGAACTGGCGAATCACGTGCGACCGCGAGGCGCCGAGCGCCACTCGGACACCCACTTCCTTGGCGCGGTGCGCGGCCCGGCTGAGCAGCAGGTTCGCCACGTTCGCGCACGCGATGAGCAATACGAGGAAGACAGCGCCCAGCATGGTGTACAGGAGTTGCCGCGGCTGCCGTCCGATGACCCAGTCGGGGTAGGTGATCGCCGATGCCGTGAAGCCGCTGTCGGCCTGTGGATACTCTGCCGCCAGACGCTGCGCGGTCGTGGCGAAGTCGAGCGACGCCTCATCGAGCCCGACACCCGGCCGCAGCTTGCCGATGGTGGATAGGTACTGGCCCTCGCCCCGCTTCGTGGCCAGCGGGTCGTCCTGCTCCGGCAGCCAGATCTCGGCACGGTCCGGAAAGTCGAAGCCCTGTGGCATCACGCCGATCACCGAGTACGACGCACCGTTCACCCGGATCTGCCGGCCGAGGACGTCGCGGTCTCCGGCGTACCGGTGCTGCCACACCGCGTAGCTCAGCACCACGACCCGGTCGCCGCCCGGTGCCGCCTCGGTCGGGCCGAACGTCCGCCCCAACAGGGGAGGGACGCCGAGCACCCGAAAGACGTCGGCCGTGAACCAGGCGCCGTTGAAGCGTTCCGCGGTGGTGGCGCCGTCCCCGGCCCCGCTGCCGCTCACGTTCACGGTTCCCTCCGTGTAGCCGCCCATCGTCGTGAAGCTCTGCTGGGCCGCTCGATAGTCGAAGAAGTCCTGGATGGAGAGGGAGGTGCGGGTGATGTCGCGCCCTGGGTTCGCCAGCGTCACGACGGCTACGCGGTCGCCGCCGGGGTAGGGCAGCCCGGTCATGAGCGCGCCGTAGACGATGCTGAACGCCGTGGTGGTGAGCCCGATGCCGAGCGCCAGCGCCAGGACCGCGACCGCGGCCGGCCCAGGCGCCCCGCGCAGCGAACGGGCCGCGTACCGGAGATCGCGCAGCAGAGCTTCCATCGGGGACCTCGTGCAGTGAGGGGACGGTCCCGGACGTGCGGATTGGGGAGGGACCGAGTTTCAATGCCGGACGGGTCACCCCGCGGCGTCTCGCGAGCGACGGCGCGAGAAACGGCGGCTGAAACCGCCGCTCGGCGAACGGACTACGGCTAAAGCCGCCTACATGCGCGGCCGCTTGAGCGGCAGTCCTTTCGCCGAGCGGTGGGCATAGCAGCGCACGCTGACGCTGGGAACGGCGAGCGCTGACGGATGCCGCCTCGGCATCATCGCCGACCGGCCTATGCGGTCGGAGTGCAAGAGTCCCCACCCGTCACTTGCGCTCTGCGCCACCGGCGATATGAATACGCGAGGCAGCATGTCCCGGTATCAGCACCACTAGGAGTCTCCATGCGCACGATCGTGACGACGATCGCGATGTTCGCGATCCTCTGGACCACACCGCTCCGCGGCCAGTTCCCCAACACCCATTTCACGGCGAGCGTGGATTCGATCGCGCACCGCGTGCTCGCGAGCACGGGGGTACCGAGCGCGTCGGTCGCGATCGTGCAGGACGGGCGGCTTGGCTATGCCCAGGCCTACGGCGCCGCCACGCTCGAGCCGCGCGTGGCTGCCACGACCACGATGCGCTACAGCATCGGCTCGATCAGCAAGCAGTTCACGGCCGCCTCGATCCTGATCCTGCAACAGCAGGGCAAGCTCTCACTCGACGACAAGGTCTCGCGCTACGTGCCGGATCTGACGCGGGCGGACGAGGTCACCATCCGCGAGCTGCTTTCACACACGTCGGGCTATCAGGACTACTGGCCCCAGGACTACGTGCCGCCGATGATGCTGGACACGGTCACCGCGCGGGCGATCATGGATCGCTGGGCCAAGAAGCCGCTCGACTTCGATCCCGGCACGCGCTGGCAATACAGCAACACGAACTACGTGATCGCGGGCGCGATCG
>CAYWNR010000443.1:0-3474 GCA_964459705.1 uncultured Gemmatimonadaceae bacterium
CAGCCCTACATGAGGGTCGGCGCGCTCGCCGGCCCTCTTTTACTTGTGGGTTATTCGACGGGAGGGACGGGATTCAGGGGAGAAAGCGGGAGGAGGCGGGAGGGACGTCATGGCATCACCGCGCCGAGGGGGACTTCATCAGGGAGCGGTCGTCGGGAACAGCGGAAGTTGGCTCACGGGCGTGAAGCTGCGGCGGTGATGCAGCGTCGGGCCCACCGTGTCCAGGGCCGCAAGGTGCGCGGTGGTCGCGTACCCCTTGTTGTGCTCCCATCCGAACGCGGGATAGCGTGGCGCGAGCGCGGTCATGAGGCGGTCGCGGGTGACCTTGGCCAACACCGATGCGGCCGCGATCGAGAGGCTGCGGTTGTCGCCACCGACGATGGCCTCATGCACGTACCCGAGATCCGGCAGGGGATTGCCGTCCACCAAGACGCGATCGACGGGAATCGCGAGGCGCCCCAGGGCCCGCCGCATGGCGCGCACGCTCGCGCGGAGAATGTTCACCCGATCGATCTCGCGCACCGAGGCCGCGCCCAACGCCCACGCCACGGCGTAGCCCCGAATGACGGCGGCGGCCGCATCCCGGCCGGCCGCCGTCATCAGCTTCGAGTCGCGCAAGTCATCCGTGGGGAGTCCGTCGGGCGACAGCACGACGGCCGCCGCGACGACGGGGCCCGCAAGAGGACCCCGTCCGACCTCATCTACGCCCGCGACGTACCGGGCGCCCGCCGCCCAGAGCGCGCGCTCGCGCGCCAGCGTCGGGCCGACCACTCACGTGGTCTCGCGCTTCTCCCGAATGCGGGCGGCCTTGCCCGCGAGCGCCCGCAGGTAGTACAGCTTCGCCCGGCGCACGCGCCCTCGACGCACCAGCTCGATCGTCGCGAGGCTCGGCGAATGGAGCGGGAAGATGCGCTCCACGCCCACGCCCGCCGAGACCTTCCGCACGGTGAACGTCTCGCTGATCCCGGCGCCGCGGCGGCCGATGCACGTACCTTCGAACGCCTGCAGCCGCTCCTTGTCGCCCTCGCGCACGCGCACCTGCACGCGCACCGTGTCCCCCGGGAGAAAGTCCGGCAGGTCGGTGCGCAGGCCTTCGCGCTGCAGGTCGCTCATCTTCGTCATCTCGACATCCTCGTCAGGGGGTCTCGTCTGACCCGTGTTCCCGCTCGTGGCGCGCCCAGAGATCCGGTCGCCGCGCCCGAGTCAATGCTTCCGCCGTTGCCTGCCGCCACGCCGCGATGCGCGCGTGATCGCCACTCAACAACACGTCCGGTACGGCCAGCCCGCGATACTCCGACGGGCGCGTATAGCTCGGCGGACTCAACAGTCCATCGTACAGCGAATCCGTGGACGCGGACTCGTGATCGCCGAGCGCTCCCGGGAGCAACCGCACGACGGCGTCCATGACGCACAGCGCGGCAAACTCCCCACCCGACAACACGAAGTCCCCGACACTCACTTCCTCCACCCCGGCTCGGTCCGCCACCCGCTGGTCCACGTCCTTGTAGTGGCCGCAGAGGAGCGTCAGCTCCGGCGCCAGACTGTAGCGCACGGCCGCGGCATGGTCGAACGGCGCGCCGCGCGCCGACAGCAGCAGGACCGGTCCCGCGGGCGCCAGGGCGTCGAGCGCTTCGTAGAATGGCTCGGGCTTCATCACCATGCCCGCGCCGCCACCGTACGCGTAGTCGTCCACCGTCTGATGCCGGTCCCGCGTGTACGCCCGCAGATCCGCGACGTGATACTCGACCAGCCCCACCCGGCGCGCCCGGCCCATGATGCTCGTGTCACACGGCGCCGCGAACACCTCGGGGAAGATCGTGACCACGTTGATCCGCAACACCGTCACAACTCCAAGAGCCCCGGCGGCGGGTCCACCGTGATTTCCCGCCGCGCCCGATCGGTTCCCACCAGAATCGGCGCCCGGTACGGAATCAGGTGTTCCCGTTCCTCCGCATCGACCACGAGCAGCGGGCCGCCCGGCATCAGCAACACCTCACGCGCCACGCCCAGCACCCGCCCCGCTACCAGCACCTTCGCGCCCGGAACCTCGTGCAGCGCGAGCTCCGTGGAGTCCTCGCTGCGCTCGTCCGGGATGCCGAGCGCCACGCCGCGCCACGCTTCCAGTTGCTCCCGATCGTCGATCTCCCGGAACTTGAGCAGCCACCGCCGGTGATACGCGCGGCCCCGTTCCACGATCAACGCTCCACCCGCCGGCTGTCCCGCCTCGTCCAGGGGCGTCAGTTCGCGCCCCGGAACGAACACCTCCTCGGCCTGCTCGGTGAGGACGAACATGACGGCCTCACCTTTCAACCCGTGCGGCTTGGCAAAGCGTGCCACCGGCCGGTAGCGCGCTTCCGCCATCGGTGCCGCCTCAGCCCGCCGGCTGGTCGGGCGGCTGCTCAGCCGCCGGCTCGGGCGGCGCGACCTCGGCCGCGGCTTCCGCGGCGACCGCTGTCGCGGCCGGTGCCGAGAAGACGCCCGCCTTCTTGAGCAGCGACCGAACGGTCACCGTCGGGGTCGCCCCCTTGGCCAGCCACGCGCGCGCGCGCGCGCCGTCGACCACGATCACCGCGGGTTGCTCGCGCGGCCGGTAGTGACCGATCGCCTCGATGAACCGCCCGTCGCGCGCATCCTTTTGCTCCGCCACGACGATGCGGTACTCCGGCACCTTCTTCCGGCCCATGCGCCGCAATCGAATTCGTGTTGCCATCCGTCTCCCTTGCTTTCCCACCAACCTGAGTGTCAACGCCCGCGCAGCTTGCCCATCCCTTTCATGAACTGCTTCATCTGCCCGAACTGCTTGAGCAGCTGATTCACTTCCTGGACCGACCGCCCGGCACCCCGTGCGATGCGAGCGCGGCGCGAG
This sequence comes from uncultured Gemmatimonadaceae bacterium, assembly GCA_964459705.1. Classification (GTDB taxonomy): domain Bacteria; phylum Gemmatimonadota; class Gemmatimonadetes; order Gemmatimonadales; family GWC2-71-9; genus JAOTWJ01. Next base: position 2,867 of record CAYWNR010000443.1, read on the forward strand.
CCGTTCAACGTCTCCGGCCGCCGCCGCTCCTCGGGCGTCATCGACAGGATGATCGCCTCGGTGTGCTTGAGCCGGCTCGGATCCACCTTCTTCGCCTGCTTGAGCGCCTTCGCGGGCATGCCCGGCAGCATGCCGAGCAGGCCCTCGAGCGGCCCCATCTGCTGCACCTGCCGCATGGCCGAGAGGAAGTCCTCGAGATCCATGCCCTTCTTCGACGTCGCCTTGCGCGCCAGCTTCTCGGCCGACGCCTGATCGACGGTCTGCTGCGCCCGCTCCACCAGGCCAACTACGTCGCCCTGCTGGAGAATCCGCCCCGCCATCCGCACGGGGTCGAAGACATCCAGCGCATCCAGGCGTTCCCCGACGCCGACGAACTTGATCGGCGCACCCGTCACACCGTGGATCGAGAGCGCCGCGCCCCCACGCGCATCCCCATCGAGCTTCGTGAGGATGACGCCGGTGATCCCCAACGCCTCGTGAAACCCGCGCGCGATGCGCACCGCATCCTGGCCGGTCATGGCGTCGGCCACCAACAGGATCTCCTGCGGCCGCACCGCATCCCGCAGCCGCCCGAGCTCCGCCATCATCTCGGTGTCGATCTGCAGGCG
>CAYWNR010000444.1:0-3470 GCA_964459705.1 uncultured Gemmatimonadaceae bacterium
GGTCCGCCATTTCGATGTGGTCTTTGTTGGCCATCGTGGCTGCCAGGGCGGCTTCGTTGATAATCGCCGCGAGGTCCGCTCCGCTGAACATCGGTGTCCCTCGCGCCATTCTTTCAAGATTGGCGTCCGGGCCCATCTTGACTTTCTTTGCATGAACGCGCAATATCTCAACGCGGCCTTTCACGTCCGGCAGGGGGATGAAGATTTGCCGGTCGAAACGTCCCGGGCGCGTCAGCGCGTGGTCCAGGATATCAGCCCGGTTCGTGGCCGCGATGACAATGACCTGATCGTTCGTGTCGAAACCGTCCATCTCGACGAGAATCGCGTTCAGTGTTTGCTCGCGTTCGTCGTGTCCGCCGCCCACGAAGCCGGCTCCGCGTTTTCGCCCAATGGCGTCGACTTCGTCGAGGAAGATAATACAGGGGGAGTTGTCTTTAGCCTGTTTGAACAGGTCTCGCACGCGCGACGCGCCGACCCCGACGAACATCTCGACGAAATCGGACCCCGACATGGAGAAGAAGGGGCGGGCAGCCTCACCTGCGACGGCCCGGGCCAGCAGGGTTTTCCCGGTACCCGGCGGGCCAACGAGGAGAACTCCTTTCGGCAACCGCCCACCCAGTCGCTGGAACTTCTGGGGGTCGCGCAGGAACTCGATGATCTCTTGCAGCTCGACCTTCGCCTCATCGCAGCCGGCGACGTCCGAGAAGGTCACCTTCGGCGTGTCACCCGTGAGCAGTTTCGCCTTGGACTTTCCGAACGAAAACGCCCGGTTGCCTCCCGCCTGCACCTGGCGGAAGAAGAACAACCACAAACCGATCAGGATGACCCAGGGCAGCAGCTGGATGAAGACGGTCCCAAAGGAGGTCTTGGGTTCGCGGGCCTGGATCGGAACATTGTGTTGCTCGAGCCGCTGCAACAGCATCTCGGAGTTCTGGACGGGGAGCAGGACCCGGAATTTGGTGACGCGATTGCCGTTGACAGGCACGCTCTGCTTGAACTCGCCGCGCACGAGCTGCCCATTGGTGATCTCGATCTCGACGATGTTGTCCCGATCGAGCTCCTGATTGAAGGTCGTATAGGAGACTTCGACGAACTCCTCACGGCTCGAACCCAGGATCTGATAGAACGCCACCGGCAACAGAATGACCAACAGCCAGAAGACCGCTGTGCGGCTCAACTGGCTCCAGTTCACCTTCCGGTTTGGCGGCTGCTGCTCGGTCATCTCTGATGCCTTCGTCTGGGGCGGTCCATCTACCCCAATGATACCCAGTTCAGGCGCGCGCCGGTCCGCAGCCCCACTCGGAGCGCAATCTCATCCCTCACCGGCGGCTGGAGCGCCGGCTCGCGACAGGTTCTCGGCCTCGCCGGACCTCGAGCCGAACGGCCCACTCCCCCGGCCGCGGCAACTCGACGTCGCTCCGACAGACGCCGGGAATCCACAAGACCTCATTCTCACGCACCACCAACGGGTAGCCGCGCCGTTTGGACGTCGGAACCCGAGCTTCCATCAGCAGGCGGCGCACCGGCCGGCGTCCAACGCCTCCCAACGGACGGATCATGTCGCCAACACGATAGGCCCGTGCTTCCCCACCACCTCGGACCCACGTCGTCCAACCATCCCGCCGCACACGCCCGGCCACTTCCCGGCGCCACCGAAGCCGCCACTGGCCCCACCGCACGGCACCGGCCTCGCCTTGCCCCCACATGACGGCCGCGGGGGTTGCATCACCCGTCACATCGTCGGTAGGTGGCGGCAGAATCCGCAGGCGACCAAAGGCGGCCTCCGCACACCAGCCGCTGCCGAGGTCAAGGCGCCGGCCGCTCGTTGCGTGTGCCGCGAACCGCGCCAAGTCCTTCGCCCGGCGCGAGCTCAGATGGCAACCAGCGATTCGGCACAGGGCGCGCAAGAGCGCAACGGACAATGCGTTATCATACCTCAAGAAGGGGGCCCGTTCAACCTCGAAGGTCTCGTCCTCCACCCGCAGGTCGAGCGCGGCGTCGGTGCGCAGCAACACCTCCCACGCGCGGCGCTCCCCCATCGCCAAGGATGAGGCATGCACCAGCGCCCGATCCACATCGGGCATGCGGTCGCGCAGCAGCGGCAGGATCGCCGTCCGCAGCCACACGCGGCCATGCGTCCGATCGTCGTTCGCGGGATCCTCCACCGCCCGCACCTCGGGATGCTCGGTGTGGAGCCACCCGCGAACCTCGTCGCGCGTGAACGCCAGCAATGGTCGACGCAGGCCCCGTGGACCCCGCACCGGAATGCCGGCGAGGCCAGCCGGACCCGCCCCGCGGAGAAGGCGAAACAGCACGGTCTCCACCTGATCGTCGGCATGATGCGCCGTGACCAGATAGCGCGCACCACACTCCTGCTGCAACGCCCGAAGCGCCGCGTACCGAGCCCGCCGGGCGACGGTTTCCGTCGCTCGCGAGCCGAGGGCTAGAACCCGCTCGACGAAGGGGAGTCGCAGCGCGTCGGTCCTGGCCTCCGTGATGCGCGCCCACTCCCCGCTCTTGGGGTGAATACCGTGGTTGACGTGCCCCACCGTCAGCTCGAGACGGAGGTCCGCCGACACTTGATGAAGGAGGTGCAGCAGGGCGAGCGAATCCCCCCCCCCACTCACGGCCACCAACGCACGGCCGGGCCGCACAAACAGACGCGCCGCGACCGCGTGCGTCCGGAAGCGTTCGACCAATCCGGTGGCTGACACGCGCCCCTCGCTCAGGGCTGCCGCTCGCCTTGGAACGCGAGCGAGACGATGCGCCACCGGCCATCATGCTTGAGGAGGGAGAACGCGTCCACGCCCATCCACTCTCGGATGGCGCCGGGGTCACCGAACCTGGCTCGGTACCGAACCCACGCCTGGGCCAGATCGCCAGCCACGCGGATGCGCGCGTCGATCATGCTCTCGTCGAAGACCGCTCGGCTCCCCGGGCCGGAGGGCGCCTGGGCAATGAAGTCGGGGATACTCGTCGCCACCACCCGAACGCTGTCCTCTCCAGGCGACTGCCAGGTGGTCGCGATGGTTGCGTCGGGCCAGAAATGGTCTGCGAAGGCCGACCAATCCCGGGCGCTGAAATCCCGGTAGTAGGCGCGCAACGCCGTCAGCACCGCGGCCGTATCGACCTCGAGTGCCGTCCCACGCTGCTCGGCCGGCGGGACGTACTCGAACGTGCACGCCGCCAACATCACCAGGACCGCGCCCCCCGCGCCCCCCGTGAGCCAGCCACTCCGGCCCACCCTCACTTCGCCCCTCGATTCCATTGCACCACCTGGTCGTGCGGCTTTCGCAGCAAGGCAGGGACGGTCGCACCGCTGGCAGGGTACCCAACTGGAAAGAGGATATAGGGCTTCTCGTTGGACGGACGCCCGAGAATCGCGTTCAGGAACCCCATCGGGCTCGGCGTGTGCGTGAGGGTCGCGAGTCCCATGTGGTGGAGCGCGACGATGAAGAAGCCGCAGGCAA